>NZ_BOCG01000331.1 GCF_016587775.1 Lactobacillus nasalidis
GATGCTGGCATCTTCGGTCCGGTTGAGTTCGTCTGCCACCTCTTCCAGGCCGGTCAGCAGGTCCGGGGCGGCCGTGGCCAAGAGGAAGTTGTCCTCAGCAAACCGGACCAAAACCCCGTCGTCAAACTGCTTTTGCAGGAGCTGGGCGATCTGCTTGAGCAGCTGGTCGCCTTTTTCATAGCCATAGCGGTCATTGTATTCCTGCATGTTGCTGACGTTGATCAAAACGACGGCTGGCTTCTGCCCCTTCTCCAGGCAGGACTGCAGATATGAGCTGGCAAAACTGTGGAAGTAGTTGGTGTTGGGCAGGCCGGTCACCTTGTCGACGAAGAAGTTGCTTTCCCGCATCTCCCCGTCCAAATCGCGCTTTTGGTGGTAGACCTTTTCTTCGGCAATCCGCAGCTGGGCCGCCATGTCCCCTTCAGCCATGTCCAGGCGCACCTCGGCAAAGACCAGCTGCGGGACCGCCGTCAAGCCTTGGGCGGCCGTTAGGCGTTCCACTTCTTTTTGCAGGTCCTCAAAGACCTGCTTGGCTTGGGCATCGTCAGCCAGCTTCACCACTGCCAAAAATTCGTCCCCGCCGTAGTGGCAGCTGTAGCCGTGCAGTTCCTGGGAGACCTGCTCGACGGCCTGGCTGACCACGAAGAGGACCTGGTCGCCTTCAGAGCGCCCGTAAATGTCATTGATTGACCGCAGCCCGTTCATGTCGACCAAGATCAAGTAGTAGTCGCTGCCGGCCCCGCGTCTTTGAATGCTCTTAAGGTAGCTTTTCAGCTTTTCCCGGCCCTTGAGATTGCTCAAACTGGCCAAAGAGACATTGTCGACCATGGTCCGGAACTGGTAGACCGCCAGAAAAAGCAGGCAGGCCGTGGCCACGTACGCGTAGAAAGGCACGGTCTTGACCACAACGTCAAGCGCCCCGAAAATCACCAGCAGCAGCGGCCAGCAGGCGGTCGTCAGGTAAAACTGCCGCACGCTGGCCGACGTGCTCTGCCTGATCCCGTTGACGGCCAGGCCGATCGCAAACAGCGAATACAGAAGCGGTATCAGCAAAAGCAGAACGTTGTAAAGCAGGGTCGGCTTGAGCCCCGGCGTCAGAATCCAGTTGGAGTTGATCAAGAGGACGATGATTTCAAAGACCCCCGTCCCCATGGCTATGCTGCAGACCAGGATCCGCTTGGGCCAGTTGTCGGCCAGGTTGAATTCCCCGCATTGGTCAATGTAAAAGCAAACAGCCAGACTGACAAAGTCCAGCATCCACAATTTATAGCTCCCCGTGAAGAGCAGGCCGGCCCGGCTGGCCGGCAGCACCCCGCCAAGCAGCAGCTTGTCCAAGGAGTCTCCCAAAAAGTAGAGGGTTTCACTGACCAGCGAGGCCGCGAGCCATTTTTCTCTTTTCCCATAGTTCGTGATTGGCTTTAAGGCACCGGTCAAAATCAGCATGATGGCCATGCAGAAAAATTCACCCAGCGCGTAAAGAAGTGACGTGTTTGTCATTTTGTCCGCGATCCTTTGCCCAAATTTATAGTTTCCTTTTTCCCTTGTTCTATTTTAAATTATAGACCATATCCGCCTTTAAAACAGCTTTTTTGAGCTGATGATCAATCTTTTTATAGTCATATCCCTATACAAGGATAAAATTATTCTTTGCTACTTTATAAAACAATTATGTTATTTTTTGATGCCCCTGCTTAAATCAAGTTTTCTTCGAAAACACCGGTTGTTTTTATAAGTAAAAAATAATCGATTAGCAAAAAGTTATGGACGGCAAAAAAACAGCGCCAGCCGCCTGGCTGACACTGCTTTTTTGTAGAAAGGTCTGCATTTTTGCCGCTTAGCTCAAAACCCGAACGGCGAAGCTTGGCGTGTATGATGAAACGCTGCCGACCATGACGTTTTGGCCCGGAGCCGGAGCCATGACGTACTGGCCGCCGCCCAGGGCGATCGCTACGTGGTAAGCTGACCCGTATGAGCCCCAGAAGTAGAGGTCGCCGGCTTGCGCGCTGGCTACGCTGATCTTGGTGCCAGCGTATTGCTGGGTGTAAGTGGTCCGGCCCAGGTTGATGCCGAAGTGGGCGTAAACGTATTGAACCAGGCCGGAGCAGTCAAAGCCGCTTGGAGTTGACCCGCCCCAAACGTAAGGCACGCCCAGGAAAGTCAAAGCGTAGGCAGTGATGGCACTGGCGCTGGCTGAACTGGTTGAAGTGCTGCTTGAGCTGCTGGAAGTGCTTGAAGTGCTTGAGGACGCGGTTGAAGCAGTGCTCTTGGAGCCCGTAGGCGCTTGGCTGACTGCCGGAGTGCTGCTGGAAGTGGAAGTGCTTGAAGTGCTGGACGCAGTCTTAGAAGCGCTGCTGGAAGTACTGGAAGTGCTGGATGCGGTCTTAGAAGCGCTGCTGGAAGTGCTTGAAGTGCTGGATGCGGTCTTAGAAGCGCTACTTGAAGTGCTTGGCGTGCTGGACGCGGTCTTAGAAGATGACGTCGTCACCCCGCTGGTCCCGTAGCTGGTCAGGCTGGTCTGCAGCTTCAGGCTCTGGCCGATCAGGATCGTAGTGCTGGACAAATTGTTGGCCTTCATCAAAGCACTTACGGAAACACCGTACTTCTTGGCGATAGCCCACAGGGTGTCACCCTTGACAACCGTGTGCGTCGTCGCGCTGGTTGAGCTTGCTGAAGCTGATGAGGAAGCAGTCTTGCTTGACTTGCTTGGGATCTGCAGCTTTTGCCCGACGTAGATCGTGCTGCCGGAGATACCGTTGGCCTTCTTCAAGGCGCTCACGGAAACGCCGTACTTTCTTGACAGGGCCCACAGGGTGTCGTTCTTGGAAACGGTGTGGCTGGCTGCCAAAGCACTGGCACCGGTCGTCAGCAGCGCGCCAGACGCGCTCAGTGCTGCCAAAGTCGTCATCAACAAGTTCTTTTTCTTCATGAATCTATTTTCTCCTTTAAACATGTGGTTTGTTTGCTAACAATTTATAGTATAACTTTCAATTGTTACAAAACCGTATCGGTCTGGTTACAAAACAAAAAAGCGCCGCAGCTTGATTTACGGCGCTATAACAGTCTTTTCCAGCTTCCCTGCCCCGGTTTTCATTACATGGAGAAAAGCCTTTGGTCTAACTTTTGTTCAATTTTGATAATCTTCAGATTATTTCTTTGTCCTGCTGAAGCAAAAACAGCTTCCAGCCCAACTTGAAATGCTCCTCGCGCAGCAGGCGGGCAGCGTCATAGTCGCTCTGCAGGCTGTCGATGGCATCCTGCAGGCGCTTGTTCTGCTGTCTGATAGCGGCCAGTTCCGGGTCGTTGACAACCCCCTTCAGGTGCACCTTGGCAGCCAGCAGGTTCCGCCGGTCCTGGAATTCCTTCTTTAAAGGAGCCAGGGCGTTCTCATACTTGACCAGCTTCCGGTTCAAGGGCTGAACCTCGTCGTTGAGCTTGACGAAGAGCTCATAAGGCATGTTGGACTTGATCCGGTTGCATTCAGCACACGAGAGGATCAGGTTGTCCAGGCGGTTGTCGCGCGACAGCGAGACCGGGTCCTTGTGATCCACGCTGCGCCCGCGGCGGCCGCAGTACTGACAGCGGTACTTGTACTTGGCCCGGATCCGCTCCCGGTCAATGTAGTCGACCTCGTTCAACTGAAAGTCAACGCTCAAGCCCAATGCCTGCAATTTTTCCGCAAAAGGAAGCTGCCCTGGCAAAAAGAAGCCGGGATCGTCCTCAGCCTTGATCACAGCCCGGTTGAAATCCGCTCTGGGCAGCTGCTGCTTGGCCAGGACGTTGCCGTCATAGTCCTGCATCAAGGCCTCGTAAGAGCGGCGAACTTTTTTATCCGGCAGGGTAAAGGCTCCCTCAAAATCCCCGTCCTTGCCGACAAAAGCATAAAGCAGGTTGGCCGCAAACAGCTTGACCACGGGATTGGGGTAAGCCGCCGGATCCAGCCCCCTTTGCCGGCAGATGTCACACAGGCTGGCCAGGCGGTCGTTGACCAGACCGGGGAGCTTGAAATGCAGGGATTCCAGTCTTAAACCGCAGCTGCTGCACTGAAACTTCATTGGTATTATGCTCCTTTGTATCAGATCTTTTTTCCTAAATCATAAGGCAAAAAGCAGACGAAAAAAAGACCCCGGCACAAAGCCGGGGCCTTTATTGTCTGTTCAAAAACAATTACTTGTTTTCGTCCTTGGCTGCTTGGTTCAAGTAGTTGATAACCGCTGCAGCGTGGGCAACGCGTTCCTTGGCGTTTGAAGCGTTACGCGGACGACGGTGTGGGTTGATACCCGTGTGGATATTTCTTGACATGTCTCTTCATCCTTTCATCGATTTTCGAAAATCAGTAGTAATTATACTACTCTTTCCCTTGTTTAGGCAAGCCTTTTCGCCATTTCTTTGGCGGCCAGGCCCTTTTGCCCTTTTTTGCTTTTTGACCCAGTCCGTTTTGTCTCTTGTCAGCGCTTACATTATTTCAGAAATCAAAAGCACGCGTTTGACTTTTTTTGACCGCTGTTAAAAGTCGACACGTTTTGTTAGATTAAAAAAGACAGCAAATCGCCTTTTTTGCTTTTGGGTAATAATCCCGCAGCCACGCCAAATAAACCGATTTCAAACGTGAATTTCATTTTTTCAAGCGCATAAAAATGCCGTTTTTTTAGCCAATCGCGTTTTGGCAAAGTTCTTTCAATAACATCTGTTCGTTAATTTTGAACTATTGAGATTTTAGGAAAAATAGTCGACAATGGAACTACACGAAAGTAAAGTCTGCTTTCTCTTTTCGTTAACTTTACGTAAATTTTGTAAACACTGAATCTATCTGAGTAGAGGAATTTCTATGGAAGCCGCCAAAAGCAAAACTTCAAATAATTTTTTGACCGTCTTAAAGAAAATTTTTAGCGACCGAATTCTGCAGATCACCATCGTGATCACTTTGATCAGCCTCTTCTTTGCCCGGCCGCGCAGCGCCGACATGAACTGGCACACGATCGAATCCGTCACGACCATGCTGGTGCTGATCCAGGTCTACAGCTACCTGCACGTCCTGGACATCATCGCCTACAAGCTGACGGCGATCGCCGATTCCACGCGGAAGCTGATCCTCCTCTTTACTCTCTTGTCCGTCTTCTCCGGGATGTTCCTGGGCAATGACATCACTTGCCTGACGATGATCCCGCTTTACTTGAACATCGCCAAGAAGTACAAGCTGCCGGAAATCCTGCCGGCCACCTTGATCGGGATGGGGGCCAACATCGGGGCCGCCTTCACCCCATGGGGCAACCCGCACAACATCTTCGTGGTTTCCAACTACCACTTGATGCCGGCCACCTTCTTCAAGTGGACCCTGCCTTACCTGATCGCCGCCCTGGCCGTCTTCCTCTGCGTCTTCTTCTTCATCCCGAAGAAGGAAATCCCGACCCAGGAAGTCGTGGAAATCGACGTCAGCTGGCCGATGACGGTGATCACCACGGTCATCTTCGCCTTCTTCTTCGTCGGCGTCTTCAAGTTCGTGCCGATCTGGATGCCAATGCTGGCTGCCATCATCTGGGCCCTGATCGTCAACTGGAAGATTCTCCTGCACATCGACTACTCCCTCTTGCTGACCTTTACGCTTTTCTTCGTCTTCATCAGCGACATCCAGCAGATCCCGTTCGTCGTAACCCTGATCCACGGCCTGGTCGGGACGGAAATGAGCACTTACTGGACGGCAATCCTGTCCAGCCAGGTCATGAGCAACGTGCCTTCCACCATCTTAGTCGGCAAGTTCTCCAAATACGCCGAAGCCTTGACTCTGGGCTCCAACATCGGGGGCTTTGGCTCACCGATCGGCTCCATGGCCAACATGCTGGTCATGCGGACCTTCTACGCCCACGCTTCCAAGGAGGCCAAGAAGAAGTTCTTCCCGAAGTGGCTGGGCTACCAAATCACCGGTCTGGTGATCCTGGCGGCCATCGGCTGGGTCATTGTCAAATTGAACCTGTAATTTCAAGCGTCTCCTTATAGATAAGGAGGCGCTTTTTGCTGGTAAAAAACTAGTGTCCAGGCCGCTTTTAATATATAATTTGTTAAAAAGAGTCATGCCCCTTGGGGGCCTAGAAAGGGAGGCAAAAAATGGCAGTTTGGATTATTGCTATTTTAGTCGTATTAATCGTTATTTTTTACATTTCAGCCTACAACGGCCTGCAAAAGGCCAAGGTCAACACTGAGGAAGCCTGGAGTCAGATCAGCGTTCAGCTCAAGCGGCGGAACGACTTGATTCCGAACCTGGTGGAAACCGTCAAGGGCTACGCCAAGCACGAAAAAGAAACCCTAAGCAAGGTGGTTGAACTCAGAAACCAGCTGACCCAACTGCCGGCTGACGACCACGAAGGCGCCATGAAGCTGTCCAACCAGATTACTGACAGCCTGAAGACCATCTTTGCCCTGTCTGAAAGCTACCCGGACCTGAAGGCCAACAGCAACTTCGCCAACCTGCAGGAAGAGTTGACCAACACGGAAAACAAGATTGCCTACTCACGGCAATTGTTCAACTCCAGCGCGGCCGTCTACAACAAGATGTTGGTGGTCTTCCCGTCCAACATCGTAGCCAACATCCACCACTTCAGCAAGGTTGACTACCTGGACATCCCTGAAGAAGAGACCAAGGTGCCGAAGGTTTCCTTTTAAAGACTAAGGAATCGCCATGCTATACCAACAAATTGCCCAAAACAAGCGCAAAACCGCCGGGGTCATGATCGTCTTCGTCTTGATCTTCGCCCTCGTGGGTGCTGGGCTGGGCCAGCTGATGTGGGACAAGCCCCTGCCGGGCATCCTGACCGCCGCGGTCGTGGCCTTGATCTACTCTTTCCTGGTCTTCCAGGACCCGGTCGGGGTCGTCATGCGGATGAACCATGCCCAGCACTTGAATAAAGAAGACAATCCCCAGCTTTTTCACATCGTGGAAGACATGGCCTTAGTAGCCAATATTCCCATGCCCGAAGTCTACCTGATTCCGGACAAGAGCCCCAATGCTTTCGCGACCGGCCTGTCCCCGGACAAGTCAGCCGTCGCGGTTACCCAGGGGCTCTTGGACATGATGAACAGAGAAGAGCTGGAAGGGGTCCTGGGCCACGAGATTTCCCATATCCGCAACTATGACATCCGCCTGTCCATGGTGGCCCTGGTTTTGGTCAGCGCCATCAGCTTTATCGCCGACTTTGCCCAAAACTGGGTCTGGTTCGGCTTTGGCATTGACAGAGACGATGACGACGACCGGGAAGGCGGAACACTCGGGATGATCATCGGCGTGATCGGGGTTATTTTCGTTTTGATCCTGGGGCCCCTGGCGGCCAGCCTGGCCCAGATGGCCTTGTCCAGAAACCGGGAATACCTGGCTGACGCCAGTTCAGTTGAATTGACCCGGAACCCGCACGGCTTGATCAGCGCCTTGACCAAGATCGAAAACAGCCAGCCCATGCAGGCGGCCAATAGCGCCAGCGCGTCCTTGTACATTGAGGACCCGATCAGACGGCACAGCCTAAGCCACTTGTTTGACACCCACCCGCCGACAGCTGACCGGATCAAGCGCTTGGAAAAAATGTAATTATGCAAAAAGCTTCCAGATTTTTCTGGAAGCTTTTTACTCTGCCTAAATTTAAGTTATATGCGCGTGTTTTTTCCGATAAGGTGTCCACAGTATATAACCGTCTATCTTGAGAGCAGCGGGCTCGGGCGCTTCTTGAGAAAAAATTCCTAAGTTATCCGGCTGCATCGGCATCAAAGTGAGAAATGAAAATATGAAAAAGGTTACCAAATCTGCAATTTTTGTGATTTTTTGAATTATGTCTGGCAAAATATTTTAAGATTACAGGTTAGGAGGAGAAAAATGCCGCTGTGTTATATAGTTAGAGAATTTTGAGTCAAATTAGTCCATACTGTTGCTTTTGACAGAATAAATCAATCCTTTACCTTTTGTTCGTATCCAGTTCGGTGAGGCGTGATATAATAATTCTCAGAGGTACGAGAATGTAGAAGAACTTAAAATCATAGAAATAATCCAAAGACAGTCAGTGATCTATATTACTTTTCGAACAAGTAACACTAAGGCCAGTGGATGAATTATTAGGAAAGGAGGTAAAACGAAAATGGTCCAAG
>NZ_BOCG01000332.1 GCF_016587775.1 Lactobacillus nasalidis
TCACCGTGCGCCCTTCTTCACTTGACCTAACAAGTTTCGTTCTTTCGAACTCTCTCGGTCGCTTTGCAATCGTTCATTGATCTCAATGATTCTCGGTTTTTTCTTGGAATTAAGATATTCAGTTTTCAACGTACAAGTGAGAGTTGATACTCTCAAAACTGAACAAAGTTTCTTTGCAGTGTGCTTCCGTAACTCACAGTCTTCTGTTAGTGTGGCCACTCTCCAACTGTGCGTCTTTCCTTAGAAAGGAGGTGATCCAGCCGCAGGTTCTCCTACGGCTACCTTGTTACGACTTCACCCCAGTCATCTGCCCTGCCTTAGGCGGCTGACTCCTATAAAGGTTATCCCACCGACTTTGGGCATTGCAGACTTCCATGGTGTGACGGGCGGTGTGTACAAGGCCCGGGAACGTATTCACCGCGGCGTGCTGATCCGCGATTACTAGCGATTCCAGCTTCGTGCAGGCGAGTTGCAGCCTGCAGTCCGAACTGAGAACAGCTTTAAGAG
>NZ_BOCG01000333.1 GCF_016587775.1 Lactobacillus nasalidis
TCCTTTCTAAGGAAAACAGATGGATGGAGAGCAGAAATGCTAAAAGAAATCCATCAGTTACGGAAGCACACTGCAAAAGAAACTTTGTTCAGTTTTGAGAGTATCAGCTCTCACTTGTACGTTGAAAACTGAATATCTTAATTCCAAGAAAAAACCGAGAATCATTGAGATCAATGAACGATTGCAAAGCGACCGAGAGAGTTCGAAAGAACAAAACTTGTTAGGTCAAGTGAAGAAGGGCGCACGGTGAATGCCTTGGCACTGGAAGCCGATGAAGG
>NZ_BOCG01000334.1 GCF_016587775.1 Lactobacillus nasalidis
TGCTGGCCGGATTGCTCCTGCTGGCGGCAGTTTTGCACTTTTTGCCGGCCGCGATTTACAGATACGGCAGCCTGGCCTGGCTGCGCTTTTTGATCCTGGCTGCTGGCCGGCGCAAATTGCCGGCTTATACCGGCCTTGAAAAAGATTATCCGGCCAGACTAGCGGAGAGCTACCAGCTTGACTACGGCCGGACTGCCCGGATGCAGCTGATCCTGCTGCAGGACCGGTTCAGTCCCCGCAAGGCCGCTGGCGGCGATTTGGACTTCGTCAGAAGCTTCTGGAGCGACTTGCGCGGCGCCGTCTACCGGACTGCCCCCTGGTGGCGGAAGCTGCTGTGGAAATTGCTCGGCTGGTGAGCGGAAAACTGAATATTACAAATGTTACAAAAAACTGCTTGCTTGTAATCTCTTCTTAACTGGACCGTTACTTTTTTGCTATCATTTTGAAATTTGGCCCTGTTAACATATAGACTGTCAAATGACACAAGAGCAGCAAGACGGAATTTGCCAAAGGAGTAGTAACTTGGCAGACGAAAGCTTGCGACAAACAAAGGAGAATTTTTTTGAACATCAAAACTAACGTACTTAAATCAGTATTTGCTGCAGGCTTGGCTTTAACTGGCGTGGCAGCGATCAGCTTAGGCACGAACAGTCAAGCAGACGCAGCAACCATCGGTGACAGCGTAACGGTTGACTACATTGATGGACAATCAATTGCAACTTGGTCAAACTACCACACTGCTACGGTAACCGGCTCTGTAAAGGACGGCAGCTCATGGCGGGTAGTTAAGACCGCTCGCGATGCTTCAGGCGAGAAGTGGTACAAGATCGGCCGCCGGCAATGGATCCTGGCCAAGTACACTGCTGAAGCAAACTCAACTAGTTCGACCAGTTCATCAGCAACTGGCACGACTGCTTCAACGTCAACTGCTGCCTCAAGCAGCACGACGACTTCGACCAAGTCAGCTTCTGGTTCAACCAGCAGCTACAAGAGCACCAGCGGCTCAAACAATTACAGCACTGGCTACAGCTCATCAGCAAACAGCTACGGCTACGGCAGTGGCTACAGCTACAGCTACAGTGCAAGCACTGGCTCTTCAGCCAACACGTCCAGCTCAACGAGCTCAACCAGTTCTGCTTCAACGAGCACGACTTCAAGCACGTCCAGCTCAACTTCAACTTCTTCATCATCTGAAGAAGCAGCCAAGGCCTGGATCGCCAACAAGGAAAGCGGCGGCTCATACACGGCTTCAAACGGCAACTACTACGGCAAGTACCAATTGAGCCTGAGCTACTTGAACGGTGACACTTCAGCCGCCAACCAAGAAAAGGTTGCCAACAGCTACGTTCTGAGCCGGTACGGTTCATGGACTGCTGCCAAGGCCTTCTGGGAAGCCAACGGCTGGTACTAATAATCAGCAAGTCAAGAAAGACGGCCCTTTGGGGCCGTCTTTTTTTGGCGGGGACAAATTTTTCAGCGAAAAATAGTCACAAACAAGTTATAATAAAAGAAGCAGGATAGAATTGAGAAACAGAGGTTTACAGATGAAAAAATTTTTCGCAAGTGCAGCGGCAGCTTTGGCAATCGGGACGGTTTTCGCCGCCAGTCAAGTCAAGCCGGCGGAAGCCAGCAGCCGGCAGGCAAGCTTTACCCTGCCTAAGGGCTACACCAAGGCCAACCTGAAGAAGGCCTACAAGTACTCTGCCTTGTCTTCAAGCCAGAAGAAGACCTGGCTGAAAAACAAGAAGAACGCTGCCTGGCTGAAGAAGTGGCGGCAGATCAACGTCAAGGGGATGCAGGCCAACAGCTTTGACCAGGCTTCCTGGTCAGAGAATAGCAAGGACGACAAGACGATCGTCAAATTGACCAATGGCCACTTGACGACCAGCCAGGCCAAGACCCTGGCCGTCTACTCCCTGCGCTTGATCAACCAGGCCCGGACCAAGCTGGGGCTTAAGAAGTGGACCTACAGCAAGGGCACGCAGAAGCTGGCTTTGGAAATTTCCAAGGAATACGTGGCCAACAAGAAGACGATCGCGACCGGCCACTATGTGGCAGGGATCGTCCGGGCCACCAAGCGGGTGGGCCTAAAGTTGCCTGGCAACTACAACTATGTTGAAGACATGGCAGGCTTTAAGGATGGCCAGAAGCTGACGATGACGGCCATGAAGAAGGACATCTACTTCGGTTTGAAGACAATGATGTTCGGCTACCGCTACGCCAACCAGAGCAAGGTTACCCAGCTCAGCCAGTACACTGAATGGGAGCACGCCAGCGATCTGATGAACACGCAGGGCGGCAAGTACGACGGAGACTGGGACTACTACGGCTTCAATGTTTCCTACACCAATGGCACTTACTCCATGCACTACATCGGCGTGCCGTCTCACCTCAAGTGGGCTTACGGCGGCGCTTACTGGGGCAGCTTTAAGGCATAGCATAATACAGATATTATAAAGACCGGGAGACCCGGTCTTTTTTCTTTTGCGGCAGATTGGTTTTGCCGGCCTTGGTTTGGCCACGTTTATTCGTAAATTTTTTCTTCATTGTAAATTAATAATCTAATTTTTGTAAACCCTTTCTAAAAAGATGTCAAAGAAAACGGCTGAGGGTCTTAACATTGGTCTAATTTTAAACTATAGTATTGGCCATAGAAAGAAATCAAAAACAAGAGTAAAAAAACGAGGCAAAAAACAGATGAAAGCAGCAAGCAGATTAGAAGCAGATTCAATTGGCAGTCTTGAAGTTCCTACAGCCGCCTACTATGGCGTTCAAGCCGAACGGGCAGGCCGAAACTTCCAAATCACTGGTTTGCGGATGAACCCGGTTTTTCTCAGCAACCTGACCTTGATAAAAAAGGCGGCTGCAAGCGTCAACCAGGAAATTGGTCTACTCACAAAAGAACAAGCAACAGCAATCAAGACCGCCTGTGACGAAGTAATCGCTGGCAAGTTTGCAGCTGATTTCATCGTCGATCCGATTCAAGGCGGGGCCGGCACCAGCGCCAACATGAACATGAACGAAGTTGTCGCCAACCGGGCAAACGAGCTCTTAGGCAGCAAGCGGGGTACCTATGATCTGGTGCACCCAAACGACCAGGTCAACATGGCGCAGTCAACCAACGACACGATTCCGACTGCCGGAAAGATGACCACGATCTTGCTGAGCGAAAAGCTGGTCGAGAGCCTGGACAAGCTGGAAGCCGCTTTGCGGATCAAGGCTGACGAATTCGCGGACGTGATCAAGATGGGCCGAACCCAGCTGCAAGACGCGGTTCCGATGACTCTGGGCGACAGCTTTGCCGGTTACGCCTCCATGGTGGCCCGCTTAAAGAAGCGGTTGGAAAAAGCCACCCAGGAAATGCACGAGATCAACTTGGGGGCTACGGCCATCGGGACCGGGATCAACGCTTCCCAGTACTATGAAGACCACATTGCCGGCGAATTGAGCAAGCTGTTCGGCTTTGAACTCAAGCAGGCAGACGATCTCTTTGATGCTACGGAAAACCTGGACTCCTTTGTCGAAGTTTCTGGTGCCCTCAAGGCCTGCGCGATCAGCCTGTCGAAGATGTCCAACGACCTGCGCCTGCTTTCCTCAGGCCCGCGCTGCGGCTTCGCGGAAATCAACCTGCCAGCCAAGCAAAACGGCTCTTCAATCATGCCGGGCAAGGTCAACCCGGTGATTCCAGAAGTAGTCAGCCAGGCAGCCTTCCTGGTCTGCGGCCACGACACCACGATCACTATGGCCGCTGAAGCCGGGCAGCTGGAACTGAACGCTTTTGAACCGGTTGTCTTCTACCAGCTGTTTGAATCCTTCACGGCCTTGACCGGGGCGATCGACACCCTGGTAGAAAACTGCATCACGGGCATCACTGCCAACAAGGGCCGCTGCAAGCAGCTCAAGGAAGGCAGCGTCGGCATCGCGACTGTCCTTTGCCCATACCTGGGCTACCAGCTGTCTGCCAAGATTGCCAAGCGGGCTCTGAAAGAAAAGCGCAGCGTCCGCGAGCTGGTTCTGGAAAGCCACTTGATGAGCGCCGAGAAGCTGGACGGCCTGCTGGGGTAAAAATAAAGATATAATCTACAGTTTGGTATAAAAAAAGTACTAGCTAGCAGCTAGTACTTTTTTGCTGTTCTTAACGGTAATTGCTTAAGCGCGGCTTGGCATTCCGGTGCTTCTCGCTGATCCAGCACCAGCCGCCAAACAAGAGGGTCCAGCTGGCCGCCAGGCTGGCACCGAAGACGTCAGCCTTGATGAAGAAGAGGCTGAAGAAGATGACCAGGAAGAAGGCAATGGTCAAAGGACTTGAAAGCTTGTAGAAAGGCATCTTGAAGCCGTCTGCCATGAAGTCGCTGGAAGCGCGGTACTTGCGGTGAGCCAGCATGGCCAGGACGTAGACCAGGATGTACATGTCGCTCGTTGCTCCGGCCACGGTGTTGAAGACTTCCGCGGCAGTGCTTGAGAAGCTCATGATCGGCGCGATCAGAATCAGGGCAACTGAGACCGCGATCCCCGCTGCCGGGACGCCGTTGGCGGAAATTTTGGCGAAACGCTTTTTCAAAAAGGAATCCTTCGGTGCTTCCTCAGCCAGCTGGAAGAAGTGGCGGCCGGCTGAAAAGATGCCCGAGT
>NZ_BOCG01000335.1 GCF_016587775.1 Lactobacillus nasalidis
CGGATGCTTCTCAAATGCATCATCTAGCATGGTCATTACTTGCTTAAGGTCTGGGTGCCTAGAAATATTGTAGGAGATGATTTCTTGGGTACAACCATCAATAATTGGAGAAAGGTAGAGCTTTTGATCTTTGAGATGGAATTCTGTCACGTCGGTAAACCAATGTCTGTCGGGAATAATTGCGTAGAAATTGCGCTTGATTAAGTCTGGCTTGATCTTGCCTTGAACGCCGTAATAGCTGCTGTATTTACGTCTCTTGCGGATTGAGATGCCGAATAAACCCATCTTTTGCATGAGCCTCTGCACCTTCTTATGGTTGATCTCATAGCCTTCCCGTCGAAGCTGGCCGTAGACTCTCCGGTACCCATAGCGCTGGCTGTGTTCAAGATAGATCTCTTTGATTCGATCCATCAGCTTCTGGTTACGAGAATCCTTGTCCGGCTTATGAGTCTGATAGTAGTAGTTACTTCTTGAGATATGAGGCAATCCAGGATTGGCATTGATAACGTCGATGATGTACTTAACGCTAAGCCGTAACTCTTGCCTTAATTCAGTGATTGCACGAGCTAATTCTTCTTTTCTTGGCTCTTCCGTTCTTGAATTAAGGCCTCCAATTTTTTTACGTATGCAAGCTCGACTGTAAGCCTCTTTACCTGCTCTTCCAATTCTTTGATCCGCTGTTTGTCCTTGCTTTTGGGCATTCTTGGGTGGTCTACCTTTCTTCTTGGTAATGACAATATACCCGTTTTCTTTGAAAGAGCGAAGCCAATTAGCAAGAATTCCTTGATTCGTAAGCCCTAAGTCTAAGGAAACCTGCCTAAGAGCTTCACCACCTAGCAGAACTCTATCAATGGCAGCAAGCTTGAAATCAGCAGTATATTTCTGTTGAGGGCGATCCAAAATGGCTTCGCCATGCTTTTGGATCAAGTCTACCAAATATTGGATTCCTCCACGCTCCATCCCATATTTTCGGCTGAGGTAGGTGCCTCTT
The DNA here is from genome assembly GCF_016587775.1 of Lactobacillus nasalidis. Lineage (GTDB taxonomy): Bacteria > Bacillota > Bacilli > Lactobacillales > Lactobacillaceae > Lactobacillus > Lactobacillus nasalidis. Next base: position 992 of record NZ_BOCG01000335.1, read on the forward strand.
CTATGATCGTCTACCCATTCGTGGTAGATAGCGAGTTTTATTTCTTTAGTGTATTTAGTCATGAAAATAACCCCCGAAATTAGTGTCCTAATTTCGGGGGTCATATCA
>NZ_BOCG01000336.1 GCF_016587775.1 Lactobacillus nasalidis
CCGCTGAAGGCACCGCCGCCGTGGCGGGCATAGCCGCCGTAAGTGTCGACGATGATCTTGCGGCCGGTCAAGCCAGCGTCCCCCTTTGGCCCGCCGATCACGAAGCGGCCGGACGGGTTGATCAAGTACTTGGTGTCATCATCCAGGTACTTGGCCGGAATCACTTCCTTGATCACGTCGTGCACCATGGCCACGCGGATTTCTTCATTGGTTACGTCAGCACTGGTTTGGGTGGAAATAACCACCGTGTCGACCCGCTTCGGCTGGCCGGCATCGTCGTATTCCACCGTCACCTGGGCCTTGGCATCCGGTCTCAGCCACGGGAAGGTCCCGTCTTTTCTGAGCTGGGCTACCTTGCGCATCAGGCGGTGAGCCAGGGAAATCGGCAAAGGCATCAGTTCCGGCGTTTCGTTGATGGCGAAACCGAACATAAGCCCCTGGTCGCCGGCCCCGATCTGGTCCAGCTCGTCGCTTTCATTCTGGTCACGGACTTCCAGGGCCTCATCAACCCCGCCGGCAATATCCGGTGACTGCTTGTCCAGCGCAACCAGGATCGCGCAGTTGTCGGCATCAAAACCCAGATCCGGGTCGTTATAGCCGATTTCGCGGATGGTTTCCCGCACCACGTGCTGGTAGTCAACGTTGGCAGTGGTTGAAATTTCCCCAAAGAGCAGCACCAGGCCAGTCGTGACCGAAGTTTCGCAGGCTACGTGAGCGTGCGGATCCTGCTCCAAGACAGCGTCAAGAATGGCATCGGAGATTTGGTCAGCGACCTTGTCCGGGTGTCCTTCTGAAACTGATTCTGACGTAAACAAATGCTTTTCCATCTATATGTGTCCCCCTATAGACTAGCTACACGGTTACAAGGCATCTTCACCAAAGGTGAATCCTATCAGGACTTGTAACAAACAATAATTTTGGATTTGTTCAGTTTTTTGTAAAAAAAAAGATTACCGTCCGGTAACCTTTCTGAACAATGGAGGATACAGGGCTCGAACCTGTGACCCTCTGCTTGTAAGGCAGATGCTCTCCCAGCTGAGCTAATCCTCCAGATGACCCGTACGAGATTTGAACTCATGTTACCGCCGTGAAAGGGCGGTGTCTTAACCACTTGACCAACGGGCCGTTTCATAAGCACGTTTACTAGTATACATGAATTACAGGCTAATGCAAGCTTTTTAGGAAAAAACTTTGCCCCTGGCAAATAAGCAAAAGCAAATAAAAAATCCACGGCCTAAGCCATGGATCTCATTATAGCGGCGGGGGGGATCGAACCCTCGACCTCCCGGGTATGAACCGGACGCTCTAGCCAGCTGAGCTACACCGCCATAATAAAACGGAGTGTGAGGGATTTGAACCCTCGATACAGGTATTCACCCGTATACATGATTTCCAATCATGCTCCTTCAGCCGCTCGGACAACACTCCATATTAAACTCCGCCTGTCAGACTCGAACTGACGACATCCTGATTAACAGTCAAGCGCTCTACCAACTGAGCTAAGGCGGAATGTTGAGCGCGGCAGCTTCCTATCCTTGCAGGCAGTTTCCCACCAACTACTTTCGGCGTTAAGAAGCTTAACTGCTGTGTTCGGCATGGGAACAGGTGTATCCTTCTTGCCATTGCCACCGCACTCTTCTTTGAGCTTGCACGCTCAAAACTGAATATCT
>NZ_BOCG01000337.1 GCF_016587775.1 Lactobacillus nasalidis
TCGCTTCTTACAAAGTCGTGGTAGCACTGGCCAAAGAGCTGGTCGCGGCCGACGCCGAGCAGCTCGCAATAGCGTTCGTTGGCAAAGACGTTGACCGTGTCGACGACCCGGTCGCCGTGCGCGCTCAATTGCGGTTTGCTGATCACCATCGGCAAAGGCAGATCCAGGAATTCATCAAAGACATGGAAGCTGCCCGGCTGCCCAAGCTTGCTCTGGCTGCGGCGGGTCGCCAGGTTGACGACCTCCCGGCTGTTCTTGGCCTCGTCGGCCTGGGCAAAGCCGGTAATCGGCTTTAATTTGCAGCTGAAGCCGTCAATTTCAGTTATTTTTTCCAGCTTGCCGGTCAGCTTGCCCACTTCAGCCTGCAGCTCTTCTTTGGCCAAAAGGTTGCTGATAATGACAAAGGAGGCATCGTGGATCCGGGCCAAAATGGCGCTCTTGCTGATCTGCTGACTGATCAGCTTGGCGCATTTTTCAATCAGCAGCTGGCTGAAGCGCTGGCCGTAGTGGAGCTTGAGGTTGCTGAAATTGCTGATTTCCAGCCAGCAGACCGTGTAGCTCTGCTTGTCATGCTTCCAGGCCGAGTCATACTGGGCCAATTCCGGCGCCAGGCTGGAGATGTCCAGGAAGTTGGCCAAGTAGTCCAGCCCCTTGGACTGCGTCTGCTGGTGGTTTGCAACCTTCTCCAGGTCCAAATCGTCAAAGTAGCCCACCAGGCCGACCACCTTGCCGTTTTCAAAAATCGGAAATTTGGAAGCGGTGATCTGGTGCAATGCTCCGGAAACGATCGCCGTCGTCTGGGCATTCAAAACCGGCTGCCCCTTCTGCAGGACTTCCAGTTCATTGTCCCTAAAAGGCTTGTTGTTCACGTGCCAGCCGATCTGGTCGTCGGTCTTGCCGATCAGTTCGCTTTGGCTCTTGAAGCCGTAAAAGTCCAGAAAGGCCTGGCTGACGCCGAGAAAGCGTCTTTGGGCATCCTTCCAGAAGAGCTTGAGATTGCTTTGCTTGATGACGGCCTGCCATACCTGGCTGTCCACGTCGCCGAAATCGTTGTCCAGACTCCGGTGCTGGTTTTTCATGATGTTTTTCAGCAGCCCCTCGCGCTGGTTCTCTTCAACCTGGGTGTCGATCTTGACCAGCAGGATGTATTTCTGGTTTTGATAGCGAATCACCGTATAGTCGGCCCAGGCATAGCTGCCGTCCTTGACCTGGGTGCGCAGGCTGGCGGTGAACCACTTGTTGTCCAGTGTTGCCAAGCGGTCCTGCATAGCCTGGTAATCCAGCAGGTTGCGCCACTTGGAAAGATCATCGTGCATGACGCATCTCAAGCCGTAGTCATAGCGGAAGCTTTGAATGCCGTGCACCTGCACTCCGGTCTTTTCACCAGGCAGGTCACTGGCGATCACGTTCCATCTGTCTTTGGCAAAATCCAGCTCATAGATCCGGTTATAGATCGGCAAAATATTCTTTAAGGATGAATTTAGGGCAAATTCCCGGTCTTCGATCTCGCCGATCGTGCCGTCGATCTTCATTTCCAATATGCATTCGTTGCGGCCTTCCGCCACCGGCAGCAGGGAGATCTGGAAGTAGCGGTTGCCGTAGACGGTCGTCCTGGTCGCCTTCTGGTGCTGGACGATCGCGTCTTCGGCCAGCCGCAGCAGCCAGTCTTTCTTGACGAAGCTTCTGGGTACCCCGGCCTCGTCCAGGACTTGGCTGAAGCGCCGGTTTTCAAAAAACAGCCGGCATTCTTTGCCGTTATAAATGCACAAGGCCAGCGGCTGCGCCGCCATCACGTCGATCAGCCCGGCCTGGCTGTAGACGCGGGCCTCCTCAGCACTTTCAAAAGGCAGCTTCTTGAAAGCCAGGCTGGCCTCCAGGTCCTTGATCGGCTGCGGCTTGCCGAAATAAAAGCCCTGGATTCGTTCACAGCCGATCCCCTTCAGAAATTCCACCTGTTCAGCAGTTTCCACCCCTTCAGTCAAGGTGTGGATCTTCAAGGACTTGGCCATGGCCACGGCCTTGGAGACGATCTTTTTGGACCGGTCGTCAAAATTGCGCATGAAGGCCATATCGATCTTGATTTCGTTAAAGTCGAAATCCTTTAAGTCATTCAAGGAAGAATAGCCGCTGCCGAAGTCATCCATCCAGACTTCGAAATCCAGCTGGTGCAGGCGGTTGATCGCGTCCACGATGTCGCGCTGGCTCTTCATCACGGCTGTTTCCGTAATCTCGATGCAGAGCAGTTTGTGGCTGAGGTGGTAGTGGTCCGCTACCTGGGTGATTTCTCTGACCGGGTCGATGACCGTGAAGTCAGAGCGGGAAATATTGATTGAAACCGGCACCACGTCCTGGCCCTTTTCAAAGCGGCTGGCCAGCATCTGGGCCACATAGTTCAGCACGAACAAGTCCAGCTTGTAAGACTGGTTGGCCCCTTCCAAAACCGGCACGAAGACCCCCGGGGAAATCATGCCGTACTGCGGGTCGATCCAGCGGCTCAGAGCCTCCAGATTGCAGACCTTGCCCGTCAGCGTCCGCACAACAGGCTGAAAGTAGACCTGGATCCAGCCTTTTTCCAAGGCTTCATCGATGTGGCCGAGAATGTATTCCTGCAGCCGGTGTCTTTCATCGAGCTTTTCGTCATAGTAGACGATTCCGGACTTGTAGGGGTCCTCCAGGGATTCACAGGCTACTCTGGCCTGGTTGCAGGCGCTGTCGAAATCCCCCTTCACCAGGTCCAGGTTGGCAACGCTGATGCGGATTTCTCTTCTGCTTCTGATCCGCTCAACCAGCTCCTTTAACCGGTCTTCCAGGCCGTATTCCTGGCTGTAGGCGTAAAAGCGGTCCTCCCCTGACCGGGTGCAGGCCTGGTCGCCGAAGCTTTCTTTGATGCAGTCGGCCACAAAGCGCAAAAGCGCGTCCCCCTGCTTGAAACCATACTGGTTGTTGTAATCCTTCATCCCGACCAGGTCAAAGGAAATCAAAGAAACGTGCTTGCCGGCCTTTACCAGGGATTCTGTCCGGCTCTGGCCCACTTCTTGAAAAGAACGCAGGTCCAGCAGCCCTGTCAGCAGGTCGCGGTTGATGTTGATCGGGCTGACGTAGCACAAACGCAGGTCACTTCCCGCATCTTGCGCCCGGCAGACTTCCAGATTGAGCAAGTGCTCTCTGCCCCGCGGATCCTTAACAGACGCGTGTTCAATGAGGGCGTGGTCAGTCGCAACAGGTTCACTGAGAAATGAAAACAGACTTTGGCTGACAAAATCCGTCAGTTCCGCCTGGTCAGCGCAGGAAAAAAGCTCCAACAGCTGTTGGTTCGCGTATGCGACGGCAGGCTTGCCGTCCTTGATTTTCAGAGCCATGAAGGGCTCACGGATATAAGCAAAAGACTCTCTCATGGACTTAGACAAATTATCTTTTTCAATCATTTTACCAGCTTCCATCCAAACCATTAAGGCAATCGATTGTTTTAACAAGTAAATTATACTAAAAAACAAATTGTTTTTTGACTGAAAAGCATAATAAATTTGTAATTTTCAAACAAAAAACTGCCCTCTTGTTGAGAGCAGTTTCAGTTTATCAGGACAATTTGGCGAACTGGCTGTGGTAGAGCTTGCTGTAAAAGCCGTCTTTGGCCAGCAGGTCAGCATGCCGGCCCCGTTCGATGATTTTCCCGTCCTTCATGACCAGGATCAAGTCGGCATTGACGACGGTCGACAGCCGGTGGGCCACCACAAAGCTGGTCCTTCCCTGCATCAGTTTGTCAAAAGCCTGCTGGATCAGCATTTCGGTCCGAGTATCGATCGAGCTGGTCGCTTCATCCAGGATCAGCATCGGCGGATCCAGCAGCATTACCCGGGTAATGCAGAGCAGCTGCTTTTGCCCGGCGCTGAGGCTGTCAGCCGACA
>NZ_BOCG01000338.1 GCF_016587775.1 Lactobacillus nasalidis
AATGGCTTCGCCATGCTTTTGGATCAAGTCTACCAAATATTGGATTCCTCCACGCTCCATCCCATATTTTCGGCTGAGGTAGGTGCCTCTTCTATGATCGTCTACCCATTCGTGGTAGATAGCGAGTTTTATTTCTTTAGTGTATTTAGTCATGAAAATAACCCCCGAAATTAGTGTCCTAATTTCGGGGGTCATATCAGAAACTATGATTTCTCGGGCTTTTTTGTTTTACTAATGTAAAATTAACTAGAAAAACATCTCAATAAGCTTCTTCCAAGTTGTGACGGTGTTCTTTACGAAAAATGACATCTAGTATTTTTGACTACCAAAAAGACGGCATCCCTCGCATTCAAGCTCTTAGAATGCCGATCTTTTCAGAAGCGTTGCTATCTCACAAAATCATGTGGGCAGAATGCCTACACAAATTCAATACTTTTATTCATCTTGTAGTTCTAACTCAATTTGCTCTAAGGCAATTGGCCGAGCATATTTAATTAAGTAATCGCTAACATTAATGCTAGTAGGATCATCAACCATCTTCATACTTGGAGAAATCCTTACACGCTTGCCATCAACAAACAAGCCGTTAATACTATGATCATTTTCTCTCAAAATCGAAGCTAAAGGCTTGAAGCGTGTTTCTTGCTCTTCTTCCGAATAATCTGCCCTTATCGTGCCATTCAGACCCCACTTAAGGAGTTCTTTAGCTGCAAAGCGGTCTAGGAGGCCATGCATAAACTGATTCCGGTAATTGCGCAAGCAATTGTAGCAAGAACTATCACAGTTACAATCCTCCAAAATATTTTTTACTTTTTGCAGAAGTTTAGGCATCACACCTTTTAAACTGGCAGAATATCCCGCTCCACTAAGTAAACTGTCATAGATGTAAACATCAATAAAACTGCTCTCGTTCCCCTTTCTAAATCGACTCCCCGCTACTAACTCAGTGAAATCGATGTCCAACAACTGACTTGCACCCAAACGTATTGCCTCAGCTAGTGAACAACCCGCTCTTGTGTGCCACGGATTATCAAAATTAGTATTAATTTTTGAGTTGTCTAGTTCAAATTCAAGGACTAGCATGTCAGTAATAAAATCATATCCCAAATCTACGTTAGCAACCGATGAATGTGAGCAGTTTCCTGTCTTTTTATAGGATGAACCCAAAGTCGGACTCTTAACACTTTTAAGTGCTTCTTTGGTATTGCCAGGCATACTTGCTCCACACAGCTTACATATCTCAAATCCCTCGTTTTTACTACCTGTATTCAGCATGATGATGCGCTGATTCTTCCGACTAGCGATCCTAATATGCTGGCTGCCATTCAAGGGCTCTATTTCTGCCTTTTTTGGCAATGTCGAATAAATTGGCTGTTGAGCCATAGTAACTTCTTCCATTACGTTGCCACTTGAGATTTCTTTACCATCTTTTGGAGCAAATCCCCAAGGCCGAAGCATTTTCTTAGGACTCGCCACTATCTCTCCCTTACCACAAAATTGGCATTTCTCACCTTCTGTTACCCCGTCTTGAATTAGGCCGAACCAACCACATTTTGGACAGGTATAGACGGTCTTAGCAAAACTATCATTTTCAAGGTATTTTTCTGCTTCTTTATACGTTGGATTAGCTGAAGCAAAACCACCAATTTGATAAGTCTTCTTATTGACAACAATCGTTCTACCGGGTGCATATTCACTGATAGCAATATCCAAACTACGATCAACTTTATTCTCGATCTTCCCGCTTTTGTCTGACAAATAAGTGTACACTAAATTCTTCGGGAACGAATAAGACGGAATGATTCCGTCTTCAAACGCAACATCCAATAAATTTTTTGTTCTATTGTATTCCCCTGCAAACAACTCCGGATGCTCTTGATATCTTGCTTTGATATCGAAGAGGTTTTGACTGAGCTTCTTCATAAAAGCCTGTCTGTCAAAGTTCTGATCATTCAAAAGAATTGGATCTAGTTTACTTGTCCACTTTTCAAGATAATCTGCAAATCCTACAAGATAGTTTTCCAAAAAATCCGAAATTTTGATCTTATCAATGCTGTTCTTAAGCCCAAGCTTCTTTAAATATTCAACCAAAGCCACCAAGCTTAAATGTCTTTCAATAATTTTGGGACTAGCTACATCAATCCATGGTTTTCTTGGGTCGCCTCTAAACATTGGAGCTGGGTCATTAAAGTAGAGGGAATCGTGTGGCCCTCGTTCACAAAAAGTTACAATTGTTGAAAGGCTTGCCCCACGCCGGCCGGCACGACCTGCTCTCTGTTGATAGTTTTCTCGCTTTGGCGGTACATTTCGCAAACCTACGCCTACAAGCGAACCAATATCTATCCCGACTTCCATCGTCGTAGTACTGCTCAAAATATCAACTGGCTTTTCTCCGTCCTTGAGAATGTCTTGGAATTCTAATTCATACTTCTCGCCAGTTGACCAGTAATCATTTGTATTATCTTTATTTGAAAGCTGCGCTGTATGTTCTTCGACGTCCAGCAAATTCAGCTTTGCACCATTCAATGCGTCAATAATCGGCTGCCGCCAATACTTAATACCTTTAAGGTCAGCTTCGGTCAGTTTTACTAATGTACCATCACATGTTTCTCGTGGACACTTTCCTTGAATCTTAAACGGAGATACTTCTTTACATTTGTCGCAGCGATACCACTGGTGTCGCCAATCCAAACATGGAGTAACATTGTCAAGGCTGATAAACAACTTATCATCAGCCCTACGAACTGTGAGAGAACTAGTAACTATATCTGCCACTTTCTCTGCATTTTCACCAAAGCTATCTTCAAAGAGATATTTGCCAAAAAATGGTGTTTCAATTCCAGTAGCGACGAAATTCCGAACCCTACCACGCAACAGATCGCTGATTTCATTTCCAAGGGCCATTTTTTCATCACAAGCTAGCATTATCCAAACACAGATAAGCTCCTCGATTTTGTCATCATCGTAATCTATATCTTCATCTATTAGTTCGTCAATAATCAAATTTAATTTCCGCTTACTAGGTTTGAGCCAACTAACCGCAGTATCGTAATATGTGTTATAACTGCCACAATATAAACGAATCAAACTCTCTTTGACAAAATCACTAGCCTTATCAACTTGATAAGATTCGGCTCTTTCTTTTAGCCAATCTATTCCCTTCCTCTTAAGCCGTTTTTTCACCTTATCATATATCTTTCGATCATCATTTACCAAATTCGACAAGTCATGATCTATTAGCTCTTTCAGATAATATAGATAAATATTATTCAATGACTGTTCCTGGCCATTTTCGAGATTTACGATAGCACGAGCCATCAACTGACGCATCACAGATCTTTCAGATGCATTAGCCATATCAAGGGTAAGCTTAGCAGCTTTCTGACGACTATCTGAAAACAATAGTACTTTTCTCCCTTGATTTGGAAAACGATCAGTATTCTTATATTTGGCATCATCAACAGCTGGCTCCAACGAAAATTGTGTCTTGATTAGTTCGTCAAAAGATTGATTTCCCCTGGTACTAAAGGAAATGGCACCTCGAGGGCCAAATTTGTTATCGCAAAATGGACAAACGCCGAACGTTATATCTCTTTCTTCCGTACCTGCAGCTGTAGAGCTATAATAAAGTTTTCGATATTCCTTATTTTTCTCATAGCGATCATCGCCATCAAAATATAAATAGCCATTCTTAACATTCAAATAACATGCAGAAACATCTTTTCTTCCCCGTTCAAAATTGTCATCAGGAATAAATAGCTGAACCTCTTTAACAGTCCCATCTTTGTAGTTGCCGGAATCATGCCAGAAATATTTTTTATTAGAAATACTACCGGTAATAAAACCTCTAAAAAACAAGGCACCACAGCGTCGATCGTTATATATTTCATAGACCACGCTTCCGCAAGATGGACATAGATAAATCCCGTCAGACAGAATTAGTCGTCCCAGAGTTAGACCACCATCAGTGACGTGATCAGGGCAAGCAGGATTAGAGCAGGCAAATATGCCGTTAATTCCACGGAACATCATATGCATTCTAGCAGGAAATAAGGCTTCATCCGTATACTTATTCCGGGCAAATGGCGTCAGCTCTAGCATAACGTCGACTGCACGAATGCACTGGTCAGAATCACTGCCAAAAATATTAGTTGCCAGTTCACTCAAAGACACTGCCTCACCGCGACAGGCATTAAAAAGTTGATAGAAAGGTGCAAATGATGTTAGATTATCATACATCCATTCACTTAGATCTGGCAGATTATCATACTTACTAAATCCGCTTTTTGTGGAAGTTCGGTTCCAGAACTGATTTAATTCATCCAGAATGAGCTTTTTGTCACCACTTTCCAGATTAGTCATTGAAATTGAATTAAACTCTTTTGCTTCAATCTGTATGCCTTGACCCTTGATTAGTTTTTTACGGTGCCCATTTAATCTGACAAATTCGTGTTCTACAGGAGCTGATGTCAACTCGCACGCAAATTTATGAATATCATCCTCTCTCTCCTTGGGCATGCTAGCAGTCGTCAAAATAAACTGAACTTTTTCTCTAGAAATTTTCAAGTGATGGAAAAGCCGCTTAATCAAGTAAGCTACCTCACCACCCGCTGATCCACTATACATATGCGCTTCATCGATAATAAACAGCAGTTTATTATTTTTGTCGCTATCTAGCCATTTTTTAGTCTCTTCCCAGATTTTTGCTTCTTGAGGTCTGAAAAGCATGTACTCTAACATTGAATAGTTAGTAATCAGAATATCTGGAACGTTATTCTGCATTTCAATTCTAGTTATTAATTCAGCATCTTCTGGATCAGTTATATGGTTTCCCTGTTTAAGATTTGAAATAAATTTCGCCAGATTCTTTTTAGCGGGAATTTTTCCAGATTTTAGCAGCTGCTCCCGATAATCAAGATCCTCTTCATCTAGCAAATTTTCCTGTAAAGTATCTGCTAATTGCATATCATTTTTTATACTGTGGCTACCCGAATATGGTGTTCGACCTGTGTACATGCCAAACTGTGGCCGACGAGCATCAGCAAAAGACACAGCACGAAATGCATTGGCAAATTTGCCTTTGGGATCACCAACGATTCGCCGTAATCTACTTATCTGGTCAGACACTAGCGCATTCATTGGATACATGATTATTGCACGAACTCCCCGTTGATTCCAAGTCTGCTCGCTATTTCTTGCTTCGTTTGCCAATTTAACCAAAAGTGGCCACATAAAACATTCGGTTTTACCAGAACCTGTACCAGTTGACACAAAAATATCCTTACCAGCTGCTGCTGCCTCAAGGGATTCAATCTGGTGCACAAAAGGCTTTTTGAAAACGCCCAGATGCTCATCTGCCAGCTTTTTCAGGAAATCTTTTTCCCAATTAGGTATCTTAGCCGTGGCCAATCCCTGATCTTCAGTCACATAAGCTGGAGAAGCTTCGATATAGGGTTCTCTGAAGAGAATCCCTTCCGATGACAGCATTTTATCCAAGTTCTTAGCTAGAATCGGCGTTTTACCCAAATATTGGGTCTCAATATAATCTTTTAGCTGATTTCTCAGCTTTTTCTGGACTTCATCTGCACCATTGCTCATTGCTTCTTCTCCCTAAACACATATCCTATTTTTTCTAAAACATTCATGCAGAGACTAAAAACTTCTTTTTTCATCCAGCGCTTCTGAAAACATATTTTTCCATCTGAATAAACAGGCCATGAAAAAACGTTTAATAAATTTTGTTCTGCTGGCGAAACAAAAAAGTCATTTTCTATCTCAATAATATCTGGCATCGACCTGTAGTACACTACAGGCATTTGACCTTGTTCGTTCAAAATTGCTAATAGGATCGGCAAATAGCCTTTAGCTTGCATCAACTCTGTATTAAGTTGATATTGTCTTTCGTTTCGGTAAAGACAATATACCTTTTGTCCAAGCTTAACTCTACGGAACAAGCGTACATCAGCTGTCAGACTTTCAGTATTCCCCCAACGCCACCCATTATTAGCAATGTAAGGATATTGGTATTCTGTATCTGTAGCTTGATATTTTTCAGTATATGGAAGCTGGACTAAGAACTGATAAAGTTCTGCGAAGCTAACCTCTTGTAGCCGATATTCTTGGGTAACTTTATCCAGATCTGACCCAAAGCTTCCTGTCAGATATTGTCCTAAGCCAGAGACTTTAACTTTATCACCAACAGCAGTTCCGCGAATCAAACGTACTACATCATTGCCACACTGGCTATAGATAACGGGCGTTGAACGATAGTCCTCCTTATACAGGTACCCCGTAACTTGATATTCTTCCTTAATTTTTTTGAATAAGTCCTCATCCAAAACATTGCTGATTTCTGGAAAAATTTCACTGTAGCCTTCAATTACACGCAGTAAATTACTTCTAAGCAAAACATCAGAAATTCCTGTTTTATCGTCATCTAATGATCTCGTCCATAAATTACTAAGAAGCAATTGACCAATTGCTGAATATGCCAAGCGAAAAATATAGTTGTCATTTGTTTCATCTGGTTGCTGAACTATATCCAAATCTTTAGAGATTGTTTTTGTCAGTGCAACTCGCATTTTTTCACTAACCATTAATCACTCTCCAAAAAATCTAGTTTTTGATACTTACCATTCTTTTTAAATACCTCAAGAAGTGGGGCATCATCAGTCAAATAGGCCCATGACAACTGCAGCCATTTCAAAATCTCCCGCGAGTTTTTGTTTATCTCCGGATCTTCAGGATCTTCAAGGTCATATTGCAGCCAATTATCTTCCATCAGTGGATTAAACTGTACCTGCTGGTTGTAGTTCTTGACATATGCGCCTTCTCTTGGTGACACCTTCAATAATTTGTTTAGATGCTCAAGATTATTGAAATTGGACTTGCATACCTTATTGACAAAGATATCCGTAACGATAGGAGTAAAATAATAATACAAGCTTTTGGGTTCAAGGACCAAATCTTCCTTAAATGGATGAACGACAAAGATTTTCTTGGTAGTACGCGAAACAAATGAAGCTATTTTAGCTACATTCTTGCTACCAAAAAGATTTCTAATTATGATTATCTCATCATCGCTGCTTTCAATTTGTTGGAGAATGCCCTCTGCCACATTCTCAGTACAGTCCAAAACTCCAGGTTCTCTATTGTAAGAAACAAGTGAAAGCACCCTTATCAGTTCTTCGGCCATTGGTCCAACTAATAAAAGCGGTTTGTCTGTCCATAAGCTGGTATACAGCAGTTGAGAAACCTGATTATTATCGCTTACAAAGCTTATGTTGTCACCAATTGCAAATAACACATCATCTAAATCATCTATCTCGGTTTCAGGATAGTCAGCTCTTGTACCTGGTTGATAAGTTACCGAGGCTATAACCGATTGTGTTTGCTTTGTTTCAGGAACTAAATCCTTAGTTCTATCATTTGTGTTGCCATACAAAAGGTTTTTTGCTCGAAATTCGGCAACATCGCCTTCTGCTTGCTTTAACTTATCAGTTATTGAATTATAGAGTTCTGTTTGATTTTTTATTTTCTTTTGTAGTTCTTGAACCTTGTGTCGCATTTCCTGAATTCCCGGTTCAAGCTCGGCTTTCTCATTTTTGTATTTTTCTTGCTCTTGCTGAAGTTGCTTTTGCGTTTTGCTAATCTCAGCTTGTCCCGCTTTCAGTTCTTTAATATTTTGATTCTGCCAACGTTCATAGAATTTTTGATAGGTTCTTTCCCGCAAATCATTATTATTCTGAACCAAGTCACTCAAAATATCAGCATCTTCATCATTAAAGCTTAGATGATTTCCGCTATCTTTAAGGTATTCCTTAAACTCAGCAGCCACAGTATATTGATCTTCATCAATGTAATCCGCAATCTGCTTTACGATCGTTTCGTCATTTGCTTTTTCAAGAAACTTTTTTATTGTGTTTTCCGCTCTTTTAAAAGAACTAAGATCTTTGACTTCCTCTAAAAATTTACCTAGATTTTCAGACAAAAGTTTATTAAACAAGTCATGCCACTCGCTTACCCGTTCCCTAACAATTCGTTTAGGAAGATCTTTCCTACCATAAAATTTATACTGATTATAAAAATCAAAACAAGTTACTATATCTTTTGTGTCAATAATATATTTTTCAACCACCTTCACCGATGGCTTTAGGCAAATTTCCCCGTTCTTCTCTTCAACTTGTCGACTTTTAATAAGCAATCCCGTAAATTTGCCGTTTTCAAAGCTTTGACCGATCAGCCAATTGACTCCTTTAGTTTCAAAACGCTTGTCAGTTATTGGGAGACGATTAATTAGGCGGTACTTGATATTTTCTAGCTGTCTATCAATAATCATAACTGGTGTCCCGATATCGTAAACTTTTGTATCGTTATACGAATTATTGATAACTCTAAAAATACTGAAACTATCCAATTTATCCACATCCATTATTTTTTTGGTATATGTATGTTTATCAGTACTTGGCACAGCTTGCATTACAGCAGTGTCATTTTCATCAGCTTCAGCGTACCGTCTGATATAAGTTACACCCGTTCTATCATTCTCTTCCCATTTACCAATTATGATTTTTGCAGGCATACGCTTACCTCCATCCAAATTCTTTTTTTAACAATTGCACACACTTTAACGGAATACTGTCGGTAATCTGACATTTTTTTAGCCATTTAAAACATAATGGATATCCTCTCATCTTCAATCCGATAGAAGCAATATCGTGAGGAAAATTGATCATCCTACCTTTTGCAGATATTAATCGCTTGAACAACTCATCATCAGCAGCATGCTTTGTATCTTGTCTCTTAATAAAACTGATTTTTCCAAGTAAATCACTCCCATGATAAAATCGAATTTCCTGGCCCAATTCAACAGTAGGTAGAATTATTTCTGTCTGATTTATCTTTTTATTAATTAGAAAATGCTTTTCATATATATATGCACTGATTCTAAAATTTGCAGTAACGTGCAACCTTCCTTCGGGAAGACAGTTATAGCATTGGCCCATTTGATATGCTTCACCAGATTTTATGTCACTCACTTTTATTTCTACTTTATCTTCCCAGTATTCTAAAGTCGGTTTCTTTCGTAGAATTAATTCATCAAACTTTTGTTTATTTGGGCTCTGAACAACAACTCTGCAAAAGTCCTGTTTGAATACTCTTTTTTGCACCTCACTAGTAATTTCAGTATCTACGCTTTCCCCACTTCCGTCTCTACTTGAGTAAAGCAAGTAGCATGCATTTGTATTAAATTTATATTGATTGTAAAACTGAGTAAATACAGGCCAAATTGGGTATACCGGTGTTAGTTTCTCAGTTAACGAATAGCCCCATCGATAAAGCTCTTCTGAAGTTTCGCGAGAAAAAAGACTAACATCAAAAGTATAAAGATAGAATCCATCTTTCTCTTTAGGGGTATGCACAAGACAATGCCGAATTCCTAAAGGGATTTTTTTTATTGCTCTTTTGGAGAGTAAATAATATTTTTCCCCAATACAAATTTGTCCTCGCTGACTAACCATCCGCCTAGATTGATATCTAAAAACGGCTTTATCTCTTACACCGATAAATTCTTTCCCCCAAATACGGCTAATCGCCTCATCAGGGACATCAAGTTCAAATCTAAAACTAACCGCATTGATGTCTGACAAAGTCACATAAGTAACCTGATCTGCAGATAGTCTCTCCTTAAAGCTAATATCTCTTTGGAGCTTTCCCGTATTAGAATATATCTTTACATGATTTTCTTTATTAGCTTCCAGAGTCTGAGGATCTAACGGTAATAAACCCACCATTAGCTGGAGCTGATCATCTTTGAGAGAGAGCTTATACGGAAGAATGGGGTTAGAATTTAGAACTTTTTGTAATTTAGTATATTTTCGATAATCCTCTTGAGTACGTTCAGGACATTCTTTATCTTCGTCACCACGGTTGTGTTTGAATGCCGAAGCATTGTGCTCTCCTTTTGCTAAGGCAACGTATTTACCACATAAAGAACAACGATACCTTTTTTCCCGTGAGCTTACTTTGTGATGTTCAAGTTTCACTGCCTCTTCAATTGTTATTGGTCGCCAACCTTTATCATCGTACCATCGTTCAACATGCGTCAATCCAGCCATAAATAATCACCGCCTCACACCATCACGTATACGTCAATTTTATCAGCTATAATCATAATTCGAAACTTATCTAAAAATATCAGTAAAAAAGGCGACATCCCAAGCAATTAAGCTCTTAGGGTGTCGCCACATAATGTTCATTACCATCTTAATTTTTCTGTGAGAGTCGTCAAATGAACAAATAATACTTTTTATTTTGTCGCTATCCAACCGCTAAAACTCTTAAAAAACGACATAATCACAAAGGATTTGCTAATAATCAGCAAGCTCCAAAAATTGTTGAAAAATCAAGATATGAGCGGCCATCTCCAGCCAAAAAATGTAGCAAGATAAATGACAAACCCAATTCAATATTTTTACATCATCCATTTTGATTGTTTTATTACTGTCTAAATTATATCATATTAGCAATCATCCCTTCTGACAATATCTTCCTAGATCACTATGCCTTCCACTACAAAAAAGCGGATCAAGCCTTTCAGCCTGGTCCGCTTTTTGCGTCTATTTCCATTCTATTCTTCTTCCGCGATCTGCTTTCTGTATTCGCTGACGCTGACGCCCTTCCAAACTGCGAAAGCCCGCAGGAAGGAATTCAGTTCCTGGTAACCCAGCAAATAAGCAATGTCATTGGTCGTCATATCTGTATTTCTCAAATAGTGCAGAGCCAGAATTTCCCTGGTCGAATTCAGCTGCTTTTGGAAATTCGTCTTCTCCGCGCTCAATTTCCGCTGCAAAGTCCGCTTGGAATAGCCCAGCTTCCTTGCCACGTCGTCAATCATGAATTCCCCGCTTGGCAACAGTTCCGTCAGCGCGCTTCTGACTTGAGCACTGACTGAATCGTCCACCGTCAAGGCGGCCAGGCGCTTGTTCATCTCCGGTTCAAAGTAGTCCCACATGGCCTGGTTGTAAGAAATAAACGGCTTCTCCAGATCCTCCTTGGCAAAAGTGATCTTGTTTTCCGTCCCTTCCTTGAATGGGCAGGCAAAAAATTCCCGGACTTCTTCATTTTCTGGCAGAGGAATCGCCAGCTCAATTTCAACAGGCTTGATCTCTTCCTTGCTTGCCCGCCGCAGCATGGCCGTCAAAAAAGCGAATTCCGACAAAACCATGAATTCCGGCATCCGGTATTCCTTCTTGCTTGTCTGCAGCTCAACTGACAAGCTCGCCTCGTCTTCAGTCAAAGCAAAGATCATCGGCCCGATCAGTTTTTTATACTGGGCCAATCGGCTGATGAAAACCCGCCCGTTCCGGCTGCAGTAGGCCGCAAAAATCGGCGGTGAAAAAGACTCGATCTGGTCAGAGCTGGCCAGCTTGACCGGCAGAAAAGGATCCTTGGCCAGATCACCCACGGCTG
>NZ_BOCG01000339.1 GCF_016587775.1 Lactobacillus nasalidis
CAAGGTCTTGGCTGATGCCGGCGTCAACTGGATCCGCCTGCGGATCTGGAACGACCCGTACAACGCCGACGGTCTGGGCTACGGCGGCGGCAACACAGACGAAGCCAGCGTGATCAAGATGGCCAGTGAAGCCAAGAAGTACGGGATGAAGGTCCTTTTGGACTTCCACTACTCCGACTTCTGGGCTGACCCGGCCAAGCAGGTGCTGCCAAAGGCCTGGAAGAGCCTGTCGACCACGGCTTTGAACGAATCCATCAAGCTTTACACGGAAAAGGTCCTGTACGACCTGCGTGATGCCGGTGCCAGCGCCGACATGGTTCAAGTCGGCAACGAAATCACCAACGGTGCCTTCGGCTTGTACACTGACCGTGACCACGGCGGCAACTGGGAAACCTTGTGGAAGAGCGCAGACGGCGACCAGGTAGCCAAGTACCTGGCTACCGCGGCCAAGGCTGTCAGAAACGCCGCTCCGCAGGCTAAGATTGCCTTGCAGCTGGAAACTCCAAACATCTACAAGTACCGGACGATCATGACCGTCTTTAAGAAGAACGGGATCGACTACGACTACCTGGGTACTTCCTACTACCCATTCTGGTCAACTGGAAACAGCAACGGGACTTACAAGGGCCAAGACCTGGGGACCGGGGCCAACACGCCAAACAACTTGCTGGCTGTTGAACAGATGGCCAAGGAAGAATTCGGCAAGACGACGGTAGTTTTGGAAACTGGCTGGCTGAACAACATGAACGACTCAGACGGTACTGGCGACTCCATCGGCACCATGCCAACGATGCCAAGCGGCATTTCCTACACGGCTGACCCGCAAGGACAAGTCGACGAAATGTCTGACATGTACAAGGCAATCGTTGCCGGTGGCGGCGTAGGTGCCTTCTACTGGGAACCAGCCCAAATCGCTGTCAAGGCCGGCTGGAACAACTGGTCCTACAACAAGGAAATGTCCAACGTCTACGGGACCGGCTGGGCTTCCAAGTACGCTATCGGCTACGCTCCAGACAACGTAATGTACTATGAAGGCAAGGAAACTTGGGGCGGCTCGACTTGGGACAACGTGGCCCTCTTTGACGACCACGGCTACCCGCTGCAATCCTTGATGATGTACAAGGGCTTCTTGAATGGCTACGAATCAGCTGAAAATACTGCTTCTGCCGTTACGCCAAAACTGACGGCGCTTTACGGGACTGATGGGACTGATTTGAAGACGGAAAACCAGCTGACTGTCGGCCAGGACCTGTCTTTGACCAACTACCTGGACACGACTGTTTCCAAGTACTTGAACGGGGTCAAGGGAAGCAAGATCAGTGAAGCATCCTTGAAGGAAATCTTCAGCGGCCTCACTGACGGCATCAAGAGCGACCAGTTCCAAGACAACGCCGGCAACAACTACCACTACGAATACTGGCTGGAAGGGACGAGTTCTGCTGAAAAGCTGGCCAACTTCCTCAAGGCCAACGAGGGCGCAACTTACGGCAGCCCGATCACGGTGAACTACACGGCTACCTTGGTCAAGGATGAAAAAGTGATCGAAAAGGCAACTTCAACGATCTCCGCAACCGCGACGACCGTTTGGGGCCTGGACAACGTTACGATCGACAGTCCGCTGACTGTTGGCCAAAGCCTGTCAGCTGACGACGTTGCCTTGATTGAACAGGCTGGTGCTCAATACCTGACTGGCGAGAAGGGAACGGAAATTTCCGCTGACGACTTCACTAAGCTGGCAGCAGCCATCAACGAAGGCATTGCTTCAAGCAAGGAATACCAAGTCAAGTTCACTGATGCAACAAGCGTCTACCACTATGTCTACTACCTTGACGGGACTGACCTGGCCGCTTTGAACAAGGGGGCCAAGTACGGCGATCCGATCAAGATCAACGTCTCCGCTTCTTTGAAGTGGGTCAAGAACCTGTAAGGCCAAGCAATTAAACAAAGAATGCTCAACAAGTTTTGTTGGGCATTTTTTGAGAAATCTGCCAGTCTGGAAAAGAACAAAAGAAAAAAGAACAAAAAAGAAGAAAAAGAAAAATAACAGGAATTAAAAAAGAGGAAACAGCTTATGAAGAAGAGACGGATTAAGCATTTTAAGTCTGGTAAGAGTTTGACGGCAGCCGGCGTCGCTTTGCTGGCTACCGGCCTGGCTGTGGGCAACGTTACCAGCGTAAAGGCGGATACTGAGGCTGACAACAACCAGCAGCCGGCAAGTGTGCAAGCAGAGCAGACGAACAAGCAGGACTCAACGGCTGAAACTGTTGAAGCCGCCAAGTCCTCAGCTGAGACCAGTACAACTGAAGCCACTGAAGCAGCTGAACCGGCTGCTAAGCCTGCTGCCAGCACCGCGACTGCCAAGGCTAGTGCCAGCACTGCAGCTGCTAAGCCTAGTGCCAGCACTGCGGCTGCCAAAACTGCCAGCGCAAGCAAGGCCGTCAAAGCCACCAAGGCGCCGGCGCTGCAAAGCGCCCAGAAGGCAGTCACGGCCACGGCTCAGCC
>NZ_BOCG01000340.1 GCF_016587775.1 Lactobacillus nasalidis
CGGCTTTCTGCTTTTGCAGAAAGCCGTTTTGCTTTAGGAGCGCTTTTTGCCAATCAGCGCCTTAGCGGCTAAAATGATAAAGACTGCTGAAACTGGAAGCAGCCAGCCCAGGCCGTCCTGGTAAAGGGGCAGGACGCGGCCGTAGAAGCCGGTGACCGCTTTTACCTGCATCCCTGCCGGCAGGGCCTTGAAGAAGTCGCCCAAGGCGCACAGGAAGGTAACAGCCGTCATGATCTGGTAGTCGGCCTGCTTGAAGGCGAAAAGGTCGCTGGTCAAAGCCATCAGGATCAAGGAGATGGACAGGGGGTAAAGCAGCATCAAGACCGGCAGAGAGAAGGAAATGATCGTCGTCAAACCCACGTTGGCGATCCCGAAAGCCAGCAGGCTGAAGAGGATGGCCCACTTGTTGTAAGAAAGGCTCTTGGGGAACATTTCCACAAAAGTCTCGCTGCAGGCGGTGACCAGGCCGATCGCCGTTTTGAGGCAGGCCAGGAAGATCATCAAGGCAAACAGGATGGCCCCCAGGCCCGGGAAGTAGTGGCTGGCAATCTCAGACAAGGCTTCCCCGCCATTGGCCGCCAGGCCCAAGGCCTCCCGGCTCTGGGCCCCGACCAGGGCCGTGATGGCATAGATGACTGCCATGGCCAGGCAGGTCAGCAGCCCGGTTTTCAAGGTCGCGGCTGCCACTTTTTCCGGCTTGGTGATCCCGAAGGTCCGGATGCTGGAGATGACGATAATGCCAAAGGCCAGGCCCGCCAGGGCATCCATGGTGTTGTAGCCGGCCAAGACCCCGCTGATTAACGGGGCGCTGGCGTATTCGCCGGCCGGCTGGCTGGTCTGGTAGCTGCCTAAGGGATGAAGCAGCGCCGTGATCATGATAAAGAAGAAAAAGGCCAGGAAGGCCGGAGTCAGAAATTTGCCGATCCAGTCCATGATCCGCCCTGGTCTCAAAGAGAAGAAAAGCATGATCGCAAAGAAGATCAGTGAGAAAATAAAGAGGCCGGTGCTTTTGGGCAGCCCTTTTGGCAAAAGGGCAGAAATCCCGGTTTCAAAAGGAACCGTGAAGCAGCGGGGAATAGCGAAGAAGGGCCCGATCGTTAGGTACAGCAGGCAGGTGAAAAAGTAGCTGTACTTGCGGCCAACCCGGCCGCTGAGCTCCATGAGCCCTTCTGAACGCGTTATCCCCAAAGCGGCGGTTGCCAGCAGCGGCAGGCCCACCCCGGTGATCAAGAAGCCGCAGAGCGCGCTCCAGAGATTGCGGCCGCTGGCTTCGCCCAAGTAGGCCGGAAAAATCAGGTTCCCGGCTCCGAAGAAAAGACCGAACAGCATGCTGGAAATCGTCAGCGACTCGGCGTGAGTCAGCTTTTCTTTCATGTTTGTCCTCCGTTGTGAAAAAATCTTGATTGAAAAATATGGCGCGCAAGCGCACAATAGTTTATATTTTACCATACTGTCCCCGGTGATTATGAAAGAAGAGTGAAAAGATGACTTCTGTGGAAAAATACCAGGCCGTCAAGGCCGCCTTCAAGGCCGCGGCCGACCCGGAAAACAGCCGGGCCAAAACTGGCGCCCTCATGCTCGCTTGGGCCACCGACCCCAACATCTGGGTCAGGCGGACGGCGATTGAATTCCAGCTGGGCCTGAAGGAGCAAACCGATCCGGCCCTTTTGGAGCAGATCCTGGACCGCAACCTGGGCAGGCAGGAATTTTTCATCAACAAGGCCATCGGCTGGGCCTTGCGGGACTATTCCAAGACCCGGCCAGACTGGGTCAGAAACTATCTTGCTTCCCGCGAGCTCAGCTCCTTGAGCCGGCAGGAGGGCAGCAAATATTTGTAAGGAAGGCTGGAAATGTTTGAATTGAACTATTGCCCCCAGTGCGGGCAAAAACTTGTCAAAAAAGAACTGCCGCTTGACGGCTGGATTCCCTATTGTGAAAACTGCCGGGACTTCCGTTTCCCGATTTTTTCCGTCGCCGTCAGCATGATCGTCATGACCGAGGCTCGCGACCGGGTCCTCCTGATCAAGCAGTACGGGCGAGATGCTTACGTCCTGGTGGCCGGTTACGTCAGCAAGGGGGAAAACGCCGAAGACACCTGCCAAAGAGAGCTGATGGAGGAATTGGGCCTGAAGGTCAAAAGCCTGCACTTCAACCGCAGCCAGTATTTCGCTCCTTCCAACACCTTGATGCTCAATTATACGGTGGTGGTTGACGAAGGCGAAAAGCCGCGGCCCAATGACGAAATCGATGCCTGGAGCTGGCTTGACCTGCCTGAGGCCCGCCGGCAGATCAGCCAGGGGTCCCTGGCCCAGGAATTTTTGGAGGGCTACCTGCTGGCCAGCGGTCTTGCTAAATAACTGTTTCCTTATAAAATGTGCCGCAATTGTGCTTTATGTTCCTCAAGAAAATAACAAATCGATTATTATATGCTAATAACTTGATTTTAACTAATGAATGCTTTATAGTATTTTTTGCTTAAATAAGGAAAACACTCCGGCCTGGCCGTGGGTGTTTTCTTATGTTGACGGTGATTTGACCAGAAATGTTGGAAATGTTGGAAATTTTTGCGAGGTTGAGCTTGGAAAAATACGGCGCTTTTAAAAGAAATTTTGATTTCAGCGGTCTTTCTCCCGCTGAGTCCCAAGAAATGCTGAAATACGTTGGAATGGTGAACTGCTGCATGGACCGGGCCGTGCAAGACGGCAGTCCCGCTGATTCGATCATGCTTTTTCTGGGCGAGATCGGCCGCAAGCTGGCGGCTGACCGGGCCTATATTTTTCAGTTGAACGAAAACGGGTGCTATGACAACAGTTATGAATGGTGCGCTCCGGGGATCACTTCTGAGCAGGCAACCCTGCAGAACATGCCCCAGGGGGCGGCGGAATCGCCTTTGAGCCAGGCCTTTGCTGGCAACTTCGGCTACTACATCACGGACATGGCGGCCTTTGAGTCGGCTGATCCGGAACTTTACGGCGTCTTCAGCCG
>NZ_BOCG01000341.1 GCF_016587775.1 Lactobacillus nasalidis
AACGGCCGCTGTCAGCTTAGGCTTCGCTGGTCTGACGCAGGCCAGCACGACCAGCGTCAGCAGCCGTTCATACGGGGTCGACGTGTCGAGCTACCAATCAACCAGCACGACCAGTTACAGCAAGGCAGGCGCCCAGTTTGTCATTGTCAAGGTCAGTGAAGGTACCAGCTACCGTAATCCAAATGCCAAAGCTCAAGTAGCCAGCGCCAAGGCCAACAAGCTTTTGCCGATGGCCTACCACTTCGCCAACTTCGGCTCAAGCACCAGCAGAGCCAAGAGTGAAGCTGCCTACGCCATTGCCAGTGCCAAGGCAGTCAGTCTGCCAGCTGGCTCATACCTGGCCTGCGACTGGGAAACCAGTTCCAGCAACTCAACCAGCGGGAGCAAGAGTGCCAACACCAGCGCCATCATGGCCTTCATGGCCAAGATCAAGGCAGCTGGCTACCAGCCCCTGCTCTACTCAGGCGCCTACCTGTTGAACAACGCGGTCAGCACCAGCAAGGTGATCGCTACCTACCCTAACTCACTTTGGGTAGCCTACTACACCAGCTCTGGCCGGATTGACGCGCCAGACTTCTCTTACTTCCCGTCAATGAACGGGGTCATCATCTGGCAGTTCACTGAAAACTGGAAGGGTCTGAACGTCGACGGGAACATCTCTGTTCTGCCGCTGTCAATCAGCTCCAGCTCTTCATCAAGCTCCAGCTCATCCAAGACGGCAGCCAGCCAAGCTCCAACAAGCAAGACCAAGAAGAAGGTCATGGCCAAGTCCTACGTTTACACTTCCGCCGGCAAGCGGACCAGTGCCTACAAGAGCGCCTACACTTACGTTTACGTAATTGGCGGGATGGTCAAGATCGGCAGCACCAACTACTACAAGATCGGGACCAACCAGTACATCAAGGTCAACAACGTTGACGGTACTGCCCGCACCCTGGTTCACAACGCTTGGACTTACAACAACAAGGGCAAGCGGGTGAAGTCAGTTGCTACCCTGAAGAAGGGCAAGCAGGTCTTCACTTACGGCGGCAAGCGGAAGATCGCCGGCAAGACTTACTACCGGATCAACGTCGGCCGTTACATCAAGGCAGCCAACGTGAAGTAAGCCGGATCGCGAATTAATTTTAGAAACAAACAAAGCTCTAATTGCCACAGCGGCAGTTAGAGCTTTTTTCATGGTAAAAAATCAGCGGTAATATTTGGTCCCCCGACCAGCGCCAACCTTAGTCAGCAAATGCCGGTCAGTCAGCTTGCGCAAAAGGCGGCTCAAACGGCTGCTGTTGATCCCAGTCATGTCAGCCAGTTCTTTTTTGGCAAGGGGCTGGTTAGGCTCCAGACTTTGCAAAATTAGTTCTTCATCTGGGCTAAGCTGCATATTTTGCTGAGCCACCGGCAAAATGACCCGTACTGACTGGCCACTGACCTTAAAGCGTGGCTGCATAGGCAGTTGGTCTAAATGTATTGTCAGTAAGGAGTATGACCTGCTGCAAAGGCGTCCCTCCTAAAAATCAAAAACAATCCCGGTATTGCACTTAATCGCCAGATTAGCATACTCCAGCATTTTCTCGTACACTGGACGAACCGTATCGTTCATTGGCCGCTTCATCCGGTCAAGCAACCACTGGCGGAAGCCAACGCACTTGTCGGGCTCAAAGAAGTCGTAATCCCCCCAGTCAAACATGGCATCAAACTTGTCCCACATCTCAGTCAAGAAGCCATCATCTTCCAAGGCTTGGGCTGTCTTTTCATCGAAGTAGTACTCAACCGATGGTTCACCATCGACATAGTGTATCTTGTATTCGTCATCGTACTTTAATGCACGATCATCTAACGCAACCAACAACCACATGTTACATCTGCTGCAAAAAATGTGTGCAATGTAGCCAAATAGTAATTTTTGACTACGTATGTCCAAAGACATGGATACAGACATTTTTCTTATTGCCGTCATCACCGGTATTCCGATATCCCAACAAGGGGGTAACCGCATTGACCAGCGCAGGTACCGAAGCACCACTCTTGCAACTTCATGGAAAGGCTCTCGCCAAT
>NZ_BOCG01000342.1 GCF_016587775.1 Lactobacillus nasalidis
TGGGAAAATGCGCCAAAGAGGGTGAGAGCCCCGTAAGCGAAATCCAAAGAAGGCCTATCAGTATCCTGAGTAGGGCGGGACACGTGAAATCCCGTCTGAATCCGCGAGGACCATCTCGCAAGGCTAAATACTAACCAGTGACCGATAGTGAACCAGTACCGTGAGGGAAAGGTGAAAAGAACCCCGGGAGGGGAGTGAAAGAGAACCTGAAACCGTGTG
>NZ_BOCG01000343.1 GCF_016587775.1 Lactobacillus nasalidis
GCGGGCTGAACTATCTTTTCCAGACCATCACCGGCCAGTACTTTGGCGACTGGCTGCTGGAGATCATCCAGCTGCCGCTGCTCAAGCTGGGCCAGGGCTTTGTCATGGTGATTGCCGTCACGGCGCTGACCCAGCTCTTCTGGTTCTTCGGCATCAACGGCTCCAGCGCCCTGGCCCCGGTGGTCGGCTCGATCTGGGCCACGGCGCAGAACGCGAATCTGCTGGCGGCCGCTAACGGGCACAAGATTCCCTACCTGTGGACCAGTACTTCCTTTGTGGTCTTTGGCGTCAGCGGGGTCTGCCTGCCTTTGGTCATTGCCATCCTGCTGGCCTCCAAGCGCGGCGACCACCGGACCCTGGCCAAGGTGGCCCTGGCCCCGGCGGTCTTCAACGTCAATGAGCCCATGCTTTACGGGATGCCGATCATTTTAAACCCGGTTTACTTTTTGCCCTTCACGCTGGCGCCGCTGGCCAACGTGTCTTTGGCCTACTTGGCGACGCGGCTAGGCTGGGTCAACCGGGTGCAGGCCTCCGTGCCCAACATCATGCCCCCGGTCATCGGCCCGTACCTGGCCTGCAATTACGACTGGCGGGCCCTGGTCTTGTCCTTGCTGAACCTGCTGGTGGCCGTTTTGATCTGGCTGCCTTTCGTCAAGGCAGCCGACAAGATCGGCAGCCAGGGCGAGCCAAGACGCTTTTTCATGCCCCAGTATTGAGACCGACTTGCTTAAAGCACTAGCTTTTTAGGAACTTTTTTTGTAAAATTAAATGTGTTGCATGGCCCGGTAGCTCAGTTGGATAGAGCACTGGTTTCCTAAACCAGGTTGTCGCGAGTTCAAATCTCGCCCGGGTCATCGACCTGCCCCTTACCTCGAGTAAGGGGTTTTTCTTTGCTTTTTATAAAAAAGGCCGCTCCTTTTAACAAAAATTTAAAGAAAGTAAAGTTCTTGGAAAAAGAAACCGGATTCTTTGCTTTTCCTAAAAAAATTATGAAAGTGTTCAGAAAAAGGATTGCAAAGCAAGAAATCTTTCTCTATAATTCAAGACATCAGTTTATGAGAGAGAGATTAAACTATATTTAATCCTCATAATCTGTCCAAACCGTAATTTTAATTTTTTGCCGTTAGGAGGCGGAGACTATATGTCTGAAACAACTCAAACAAAAGAAACAGTTGGATCATTTACGATGAAAGTCCTTAATGGTTCAGCGACTGCCATTATCGTGTCACTTTTACCAAGTGCCATTTTGTCAACTTTCTTGACTCCTTTTGCAGGAAGCAACGCGATTGTGGCCAATCTTTTGCACATTGTGACCGTCTTCCAATATTTCTTCTCGGTAATGTGCGGTTTCTCAACCGCCAAGCAGTTCAACCTGGGCTACACTGAATCCGCCTGTGTCGGTGGCGCGGCCTTCCTGGGTTCAGGCTGTATTACGGCCGTCACTACTACTGTCAAGGGCGTAAGTACCACGACCTACCAGTTAGCTGGGATGGGCGACGTTATCAACACCATGCTGACGGCAGCCGTAGCCGTGCTCTTTATCAAGTGGGTCGGCAACCGCTTTGGCTCCCTGGGGATCGTCTTCTTCCCGATCCTTGCCGGCACCGGCGTCGGCTTCCTGGGCAGCCTGACCAAGCCTTACGTGTCCCTGGTAACCACGGCCATCGGTGACGTCATCAACACCTTCACCAAGCTGGCTCCGTACCCGATGTGTATCCTGATCGCCATGTCCTTTGCCATCATCATCGTTACGCCGCTGTCAACGGTCGCAATTTCCGTGGCCATCGGCCTGGCCGGCATGGGTTCAGCCGCTGCCGGTTTCGGCCTGGCAAGCACCGCGGCCTTCCTGATCTGGGCAACCTTAAAGGTTGACAAGCCAGGTGTCCAAGTTGCCATCTTCTTAGGCGCTATCAAGATGATGATGCCAAACTTCCTGAGATACCCGGTGATCGGGATCCCGATCGCTTTGACCGCGGCTGTCTCAACCCTGTCAGTGCCGATGCTTGGCCTTAAGGGTACCCCGGCTTCAGGTGGTTTCGGCCTGATCGGTGCCGTTTCACCGCTGGCTTCATACAACGCCGGCTTCCACAACATCCTTGTCCTCGTGATCGTCTGGGTAGTCGTACCGTTCGCGGTTGGCTACTTAATGAAGAAGATCTTCGTCGACTGGACCAAGATCTGCAAGCCGGAATACTTCGTCAGCCCGGCCCGTTAATTGTCATTAGTAAACTCCTTAATCAAGCCAATAACACATATTTTTCCTTATACATATACATGTCAAGTCCACGGCTGCTGCTTTGCCAGCCGTGGCTTTTTTGTGCGCTTGACAAAAAATAATATTATTAGTAGTCTAAAGTGAATCAAATGTTTAAGGAACCTTTAAATTCAGTCCCGTGAGGCTGACAAGGACAGCTTTTTGCGCCGGGTTCCATGATTGGAAAGGAAGATTTTTTTGAAAGAAGATAAGACATTCCGGAACCCTGAAGCGGTTTTGGACGTTCAGGACAAGCCGAAATTCGGTCCCTGGCTGGTTTTGTCGATCCAGCACCTGTTCACGATGTTCGGTTCGACCGTCCTCGTGCCGCTGCTGATCGGCTTGAAGCCAAGCATCGCGCTCTTTTGCTCGGGGGTAGGGACTCTGGTCTACATCCTCTGCACGCAGGCGAAAATCCCGGCCTACCTGGGTTCGTCTTTTGCTTTTATCGCGACCATGCAGGCTTTGATGAAGAATTACGGCTATCCGGCCGTAGGGCAGGGGGCGATCGCGGCCGGCCTGGTCTACGTCATCGTGGCCCTTTTGATTGCCCGCTTCGGCTCGCGCTGGCTGGACAAGATCCTGCCGCCGATCGTGGTCGGCCCGATCATTATCGTCATCGGCCTGTCCCTGGCGACGACGGCGGCCAATGACGCCATGCTCAACGCCAGCGGCAAGTACAGCCTGACTTACTTCGGGGTGGCAATTTTCACCCTGGTCATTACCATCATCTTCAACATGTTCTTGAAGGGCTTCCCGAGCATGATTCCCGTCTTGCTGGGGATCATCTGTGGCTACCTCATGGCCCTGGTCTGCGGGATCGTGGACCTGTCTGGAGTAGAAAGCGCCAAGTGGTTCTCTTTGCCGGCCTTTGACGTCTTGGGCGTCAGCTACAAGTTCAAGTGGTACCCGGCCGCCATCATCACCATGGCCCCGATCGCTTTTGTCACCATGACCGAGCACATGGGCCACATCATGGTCTTGAACAAATTGACCAAGCGGAACTTCTTCAAGGACCCGGGCCTGCACCGGACCCTGCTGGGCGATGGTCTCTCCAGCATCATCGCCGGCTTCTTGGGCGGCCCGCCAACGACTTCTTACGGTGAGAACATCGGCGTTTTGGCCATGACCAAGGTCCACAGCGTCTTCGTCTTGGGCGGGGCAGCCTTCTTCGCCATCGTCTTCTCCTTTGTCGGGAAGATCTCAGCCGTGATCGAGTCCATTCCGACCCCGGTCATCGGCGGGATTTCCTTCCTGCTCTTCGGGATGATCGCGGCCAACGGCCTGCGGATCCTGGTTGACAACAAGATCGACTTTGAAAAGAAGCGGAACTTGGTTATTGCTTCCGTGATCCTGGTCATCGGGATCGGCGGCACCTACCTGAAGATCGGTTCCTTCCAGCTGACCAGCATTGCCCTGGCAACCGTGTTCGGGATTCTCTTGAACCTGATCTTGCCGGAAAAGGCCGCCAGCGAACAATAGAATTTTTGCAAACAGCCTTCCATAATTGCATGGAAGGCTATTTTTTATTTAAAAAGCGGCCTTTTTGGTTTAAGATAAGTAAGTAACCATTATCAAACAGAGGGATTTTTTTCATGAACAATTTACCAGAAGAATTAGCAAAAATCGTCAAGGAAGTCGACGAGCAGATCGCCGACCGCCTGCACGAGATCGATGAGCAGGTCGTCTACAACCAGGCCAAGGTCTTGGAAGCCTTCGTCGACAACGCGGTTGCGGAATCTGACCTCAAGGGGACCAACGGCTACGGGGACGACGACGAAGGCAGAGACAAGCTGGAGCGGGTCTATGCCCAGGTCTTCCACACTGAAGACGCGCTGGTGCGGCCGCAGTTCGTTTCCGGCACCCACACTCTGGCAACTGCCCTTGACGGCAACCTGGTGCCAGGCGACACCTTGACTTACTTGACGGGGATGCCCTACGACACCCTGCAGCACGCCATCGGCCTTACCCCAGACAAGGCCGGCACCTTGATTGAAAAAGGGGTCAACTTCTCTTACGTGCCGCTGAAAGAAGACGGCAGCGTCGACTTTGAAGAAGGCGAAAAGATCTTGAAGCGCGACCAGCCGAAGATCGTGGCCATCCAACGGTCCCGGGGCTACGACACCCGGGAAAGCTTCCCGGTAGCCAAGGTCAAGGAAATGATCGACTTCATCAAGGAAGTCAGCCCGAAGTCCTACATCTTTGTTGACAACTGCTATGGGGAATTCTCTGAAAAGCATGAACCGACTGAATACGGGGCCGACTTCATGGCTGGTTCTTTGATCAAGAACGCCGGGGGCGGGATTGCCCAAACCGGTGGCTACATCGTCGGCAAGAAGGAACTGGTGCACCGGGCAGCCAGCCGGCTTTTTGCCCCAGGGATCAGCGACTCAGAAGGCCCAACCTTAAACAGCCTGCACGAATTCTACGAAGGCTTCTTCCTGGCGCCAAACGTGACCGGGGAAGCCATCAAGGGGATGATCTACTCAGCTGCCTTGATGGAAAAGCTGGGCTTCAACGTGTCTCCTAAGTGGGACGCGCCGCGGACCGACTTGATCGAACTGATCACCTTCAACGACAAGGAAAAGATGATCAAGTTCTGCCAGGAAGTGCAGAAGAACTCGCCGGTTGACTCCTTCGTCACTCCTATTCCAAGCCACATGCGGGGCTATGAAGATGAAGTCATCATGGCCGGGGGGACCTTTGTCTCCGGGTCAACGGTCGAATTCTCAGCTGACGGCCCGATCCGTCCGCCTTACGCTGTCTACATGCAGGGCGGTTTGACTTACGCCCACGACAAGATCGCCGTGACCAACGCGGTCAAGTCAGTGCTTTTTGGCGACTAAGGGAAAAAGGCAAAATAAGGAAAATAGTTCAAGAGATAGAAAAAACGTTGACACTGCCTTGTGTCAACGTTTTTTGTCATATTAATCTTCTTTGAGGACTTCAGCCCAGACTTCGCCGCCTTCCTGGTAGACCCCTTGAATTTCCGGGTCAAGGCCTGGGAACTTTTGAGCAGCGCCAATCAAGACTTGGAAGTAATCAACGTCCAAGTCCTGCCAGCGCTCGCCTGGAGCCACGATGAAGACCCCTGGCGGGTAAGGGAGGGCGCCTTCTAAGGCCACCCGGCCCTTGGCGTCGGCCAATTTGACCAGCTCGCTGTTGCCGTGGACGAATTCGCGGTCAGCTTCTTTTGGCGTCATCTCGTAGTCTTGGAAGCTGCCTTTTAAGAAGAGAGCCTGCTGGAGCTTAAAGATGTCATGGCCTTGGTAGTAGTGGTGGAGCTCCTGGCAGAGCTGGTAGAGGGTGTAACCCTTATAGCGGTCAGGATACTGGGCCACTAATTCCGGCATGATGGAAGACAGGGGAGCCTTAGTCAAGTAGGCTTCTTCAAAGGCCAGCAAGGCCGAGAAGAGGCCGTTCATGTCGACTTGCCCTTCGCCTGGCGTCAGCAGATACAAGGTAGAGTAGCTGTCTGACTTTTCCGGGATGATGTGCTTTTCGTGCAGGTAGAGGGAAACGATGGCGCCAGGGATGCCTTCTTCAGTAAAGGCCGCTTTTGCCAGGTCAATGCCCGGCGTCATCAAGGTGACTTTTACCGGGCTTAGGGCAACTTCGCCTGGAGCGATCAATTTGAAGCCATGCCAGTCATCATCTGGGGACAGTTTCCAGGCTTCTGGGTCCTGGGCCAAGACATCAGTTGGCAGGTCTTCCCACTTTTGCCCGTGGACAGTTGGGGGAACGAGGGGCTTAAAGAGCTTGCTTTCCTTTAAAAGCCGCTTGCGGAAGTCGATGCCTAATTTAACGGTATCGTTCCACCAATTGTTAACGGCCGGTGAAGCAGCCATGGCGCTGTTAGCGACAAGGGAAGCGTAGACCGGGTAGGAGTAGCTGGTCGTAACGTACTTCATGTAGGCGTGGTTAAAGTGCTTGTGGTCGACGTAGCGCTTTTGCCCCTTGATATGGCTGTCTTTTTTCAAAATCTGGGAGGCCTGGCCCACGCCGGCTTGCTGCTTGTGGACGGACTGGGTGACCAGGATGCCGGGGTCATTGGGGCCTAAGTCCTGCTGGAAGGGAGAATAGTCTCTGAGGACGTCGACGAACTGTTCGTAGCCGCCCCAGGCGCAGTCAAAGAGGATGTAGTCACACAGGCGGCCGAGCTTTTTCAAGATAAGCTTGGCGTCATAGAAAATACCGTCGTAGGTTTCCAGCTGCAGAACCGCTAGGCGGAAAGGCCGGTCAGCCTTGGCGCGGTCAGGGTCAATTTTGGCAATTTCCTGGCGGATCAAGTCTTCGTCCAGGCTAGAAGCGATCAAGGGACCGATTAAGCCGTCAGCGTTCCGGTCAGTCGGCAGATAGACCGGCTTGGCCCCGGTCATGACCAGGGCACTGTTGTAGATGGACTTGTGGTTGTTGCGGTCAAAAAGGACCAGGTCGCCTTCATCTAAAAGGGCGGTGGTGCAGATAGTGTTGGCGCTGGTCGTCCCGTTGGTGCAGAAGTAGACCTTGTCGGCGTTGAAGGCTTTAGCCGCTTCTTGCTGGGCTTCTAAGGGCCCGCCAGTGTGGTTCATCATATCGCCGAGCTCTGAGACGCAGTCAGAAGTATCGGCTCTGAAGTAGTTGTCACCGAAGAAGTTGCGCAAGACTGCTCCGGCTGGGTGGCGGTCATAGAAGCGGCCGTTGTGGTGGCCAGGAGTATCGAAGACCAGGTCGTCTTGGTCAGAAAAAGCCGTCAGCTCCCGGATAAAGCGGGGAACATTAGCTTCTTCGTAGGCCTGGGCCAAGCGGCTGATTTCAGCTGGGGAGGTCTCAGGGCCAAATTCGATCAAGGGCAAGTCCAGGCCCAGCTTTTCCTTCATGGTCTGGTAGATGCCCCGGGACCGGCTGTCTTTTTCGTCGATGACGACGGCAGCCAGGCTGGCCGGGTTGACCAGCTCGGTCAGTTCAGTTTTGGGCCAGTCGATTGGCAGATAGGGCAGAAGTTCTTTTTTAGCAGCGATTGCTAGATAATGCATTGAAAAAATCCTTTCTGTTTCATGGGTTGACGGAAGTTGCTACTTATACTTGCGGTCACGTTCATCGCGGAAAAGGTGATCAAAGAACCAGTCGTATTGAGAGAGAAAAAAGAGGATACCGATGATAGCCGCGACTTGAAGCCAGACCGGGATGTTGTAATCTCTGGTCAGCTTAAGAAAAGCAACTCTCAAGTAGGAATGGCCAACAAACAGCCAATACAAAGAGTCGAGAATAGCTGCAGCGGATAAAAGAGTTGCAGTTACTCGCAAAAACTTTTTCATATCTATTCCTTTCTGTTACTTAGTATTTTTATAAAAGCGCTTACCACCGAATTCGGTACCTTTATAAAAAAATTGTAGTAGACATAGGTAAATTATACACTTTCAAGCTTTTTTTGCCAAAAAGCATTCTCAATTGCCGCCTTTAGTGATGTTTCCTTTTGGCGTATTTACTTGCACGAAAAAGGCCTGCTTTTCTTGTTAAGAGTAAATTAAGCAAATATTTTTTACTAAAAGCCGGCTAATGACCGGTATGCGGATAACTTTCACTTAATATTTGAAAGAATTCTTATTGAATTGAAAAAACTATAGAATTTTTAAAACAATAGGAATAAAATGAAAACGACACTTTTTTGATTGGAGATGGTGCAGTGACCAGCTTTTTAAAGCGCCAGAACAAGCCCCCGTGCAGGCAAATTGCCGCTTAAGACAACTTGACCAATAAGGAGCTTGATTTACAGAATGATTGAAGAAACCCCAAAGAAACATTACATGGCCTGGATGACCTTGGCGATGCTCGACTTCGTCACCATCATTCGCTTTGAAGATGTTTTCTACCCATACCAAAACCAAGGTCTGTCCGTAATCTTTTCATGGATTTTCCTTTTGATTTGCTACCAATTGCCATATACCTTGATCGCTACCCAATTGGGCCTGGCCTACAAGGATACTGAAGAAGGGGGCCTGGCCTCCTGGATCCGGCGGGGGACGGGCAGCGACGTATTAGGCTACGCGACCAGCTGGATGTACTGGGCCCAAACCGTGCCCTACCTGGTGGACGTGTCCAACTCCATCATCGTCTCCATTTCCTGGATGATCCTGGGCAACAACACTTTGGGCAAGCACATGTCACCTTTCATGTTCGGCCTTTTGACCTTTGTCATCATCTTGATCTTCATCTTGTGCGAAAGTGCATATAAAAACTCCCTGGACCTGCTGTCCTTGATCGGGGGGATTGCCATGTTTGCCATGTCCGTGATCTTCGTGATCTTGATCATCTGGGCCCTCATGCACGGCGGCCACATCGCCACCAAGATGGAATGGTCCAGCTTCAAGCCGAACTTCAGCGTCCATTACTTCTCAACGACTGGCCTTTTGATTTTCGCCATGTCCGGGGCAGAACTGGCCGCGCCTTACGTGACCCGCCTCAAGAATCCCCGCAAGGAATTCCCAAAGTCAATGTGGATGCTTTTTGCCATGACGGTCTTCATGACCTTGACCGAAACTCTTGGTCTGGCAGTCCTCTTTGACGCCAAGCACATCCCGCACGACTTCAAGATGAACGGGGCCTTCTACGCCTTCCAGCTGTTAGGTGAAGAAGCGGGCATGGGCAAGAGCCTCATGTACATGTACGCCATCGTCTGCCTCTTGAACTTCATGGCTGACCTGGCCGCCTTGATTGACGCAGCCAGCCGGGTCTTTGCCTCTGACACGTCAGAAAAGTACATGCCAAGCTGGCTCAGAAAGAAGAACAAGGATGGCCTGCCAGTCAACAGTTACGTTTTGACTTGCAGCATCACACTCTTCCTTCTGCTTTTGTCAGGGACCTTGCCGGAAATCAACGACATCTTCAACTGGCTTTTGAACTTGAACGGGATCGTATCCCCGTACAAGACTTCCGTAGTCTTCCTGGCCTTCTTAGCCTTCCGCTACCGGCACAAGACTTTTGCCGACGGCGACTTCGTCTTCATCAGAAATCACAAGGGGGCCCTGGCGGTCGGCTGGTGGTGCTTCATCTTCACCTTCATCTGCGCGACGATGGGCTTCCTGCCGCAGGACGTTACCTTTGACAGCCCGCAGTGGACCAAGCAGCTTTGGATGAACATCATCACGGTTATCGTTCTCTTCGGGACCGGCTTCCTTCTGCCATGGCTCAGAAAGCTGGAACTGAAGCACCAAGCCAAGGCTAACAGCTAAAAGCAAGTAAAAAGAATAATGCAAAAAGAAATAAGGAATCAGCGAGGCTGATTCCTTATTTTTGTCTTATTTAGCTTATTTAGCTTTTTCCTGCCGCATTTCCAGCTTGCGCAGAAGCGGCAGCACCAGACCAGTGCCAAAAAGGAAGAGGACGACGACAATATTCATCCAGAGTTGTCTGAACCAATGGGCGGAAAATGGCGTCCCGTTTTGCGGGAAGAAGGCCATGGTGGCACAGATAAAAGTCAAAAGGAAGCACCACCAGCCTACGGCTAAAGCACCTTTCCGATTCCGGATAAAGACATACTCGTCTTTGGCGAAAGTCTTTTTCTAGTAGCGCAAAAGCAAAAACGCCAAGAACACGACTGAGGTCTTGTAGGGAGAAACGATCGTGTTGACATTCAAGAGCCAGTTGACGAAGTCATTGATCTTTGGCAGAGTGCCGCCCAGCAAAACCAGGATCAAGGTCGTGGCCGCGGTAAAGATGTAGCTGTTAATCGGCTGGCCGGACTTGGTCTTCTTCCAGAACCAGCGCGGCATGTAGTTGGCGGTCGTGTCTGCTGCCAAAAAGCGGCTGGCGGCATCGATCAAAGCCGCGATCTGGGCCAAAAGGGAGATCAAGCAGACGATCGAGTACATGTACATCAAAGTATTGCCCAGGCCAGCTTCCTGACCCAAAAGCTGGAAGGCGTAGTAGTCACCGTTCATCTTGAAGTCGTTGGGAATGTGCTTGGCGTCAAACAAAACGGCCAGGCCCAACGTTTCAAAGATGACCATGAAGGCGGACATGAAGAAGAGCAGCCACATGGCTTTTGGAAATTCCTTGTTAGGCTTCTTCAAGCGGGAGACGTAAGGTGCCGCCAATTCTGCCCCCGACATGGCAAAAATCAGCATGGAAGCCGAGGAGAAATAGTGCAGGCTCAGCTTGGGCTTGATGTTGGACCAGGACAAGTCGGTCGCGATATGGCCGCCGTGGGTCAAGGACCAGATGATCATGATGAAAAAGACCACGACCGAGGCAAACATGGCGATTCCGCTGTAAAGAGAAGTTTTGTCCAAGGCATCCTTGACCGTGTTGTCAAAGACGATGAAGAGCAGGATGATGGCAAAAGTCAGCAGGCTGAAAGTCAAAGGCGACATCTTTTGCTCCAGGGACTTGTTGCCCAGAATCACCCAGGACAAGGAAACGACTACTGAACTGGCACAGTCAATCAGATACGGGATTGTTTGCGCCCAGTACATCCATCCAGTCGCGTAGCCTAATAGCTCGCTGCCGGTGCCCTGCCTGATCCAGGAAGACATCCCGCCTTCTTCATCGCCGGAATAAGACAGACCCAATTGGGTGGCGATCAAGGTATATGGCAGTTGGTAGAAGATCAGCATGAAGATCCACATGACCAGGACAAACAAACCGTATTCCTGGTAGGGGTAGAAGGGGTCCTCAAAGCTGATGACGGTCAAATAAACGAACATGGACAGGGTGACCCAGCCCATGTAATGTGGACGAGTTTTTTCTTCAGTCATTCTTTATTAAATTCTCCGTGTCAATAAGCGTGATAGTTTTGCCTAACCGCTTTTGAACACGGGGGCTTGTTGCGGCGCCTTAAAAGAGTATGAGCTGGCACTGCATCACCTCCTGAGTGCGTGATACAGTTAATTTTATTGTTTTTTCTGAAAAAACGCTATCTAAATTTCATTGATTTACAAGCAGGGGATGCTGCAGAATCCACAGAGTCAGGGGGATGATGACCAGGGCCAGAATGATGCTGCTGACTCTTAAAGCCCGCCGGGCCTTTTGCCTCAAGGATCTGTCAAAAGAGTAGACCAAGCTGAAGCCAGCCAGGATGATCAAGAGGCTGTCGGCCAGGAGGGGGAAAATATTAATTGTCATAGTGCACCTCAAAATTGTTTTCTCGATTATTTTATGAAAAATTCGCCGCTTTCGCGCCTTTTTGCTATGATTAAGTTAGCAATTTGCTAAGGAGACCAAGTATGCAGAAAATTAAAGTAATGACCGTTTTCGGCACCAGACCAGAAGCTATCAAGATGGCCCCTTTGGTGCTCAAGCTGATCAGTGACGACCGTTTCCAGGCAGTTACTGTGGTTACCGCCCAGCACCGGGAAATGCTGGACCAGGTGCTGGAGATTTTTAAAATCAAGCCGGACTATGATTTAAACATCATGCAGCCCAAGCAGACATTGGCTGACATCACGACCCGGGTTTTGAATTCCTTGAGCCAGATTATCCAGGACGAAAAGCCCGACATTGTATTGGTTCACGGGGACACGACGACTTCCTTTGCCGCCAGCCTGGCTGCCTTCTACCAGCAGACGCCCCTGGGGCACGTGGAAGCAGGCCTCAGAACCTGGAACAAGTACTCGCCTTTCCCGGAAGAAATGAACCGGCAATTGACCGACGTCTTGACCGACCTCTACTTTGCCCCGACTGCCGTCAGCCGGGCCAATCTTTTAAAGGAAGACCATCCTGAAAAAGGCATCTTCGTCACTGGCAACACGGCTATCGATGCCTTGAAGCAGACCGTCCAGGCCGACTACCGGCATGAAGTCTTGGACAAAATCGGCCAAGGCAAGCGGATCATCCTGGTGACCATGCACCGGCGGGAAAACCAGGGCGAACCGATGCGGCGGGTCTTCAAGGTGATGAAGGACGTGGTCGACCAGACCGATGATGTTGAAATCGTCTACCCAGTCCACCTGTCGCCAAGAGTCCAGGAAGCTGCCAAAGAAGTTTTAGGAGGTGACTCCCGGATTCACTTGATCAAGCCTTTGGACGTCGTTGACTTCCACAACCTGGCCAAGCGCAGCTACTTCATCATGACCGACTCTGGCGGCGTGCAGGAAGAAGCCCCGTCTTTGGGCAAGCCGGTTTTGGTCTTGCGGGACACGACCGAACGGCCGGAAGGGGTCAAGGCCGGCACCTTAAAGCTGGTCGGCACCCAAGAGGAGGCCGTCAAGGCGGCCATGCTGGAGCTTTTGACTGATCCAGATGCCTACCAGCAGATGGCGGAAGCCAAGAACCCTTACGGGGACGGCCAGGCTAGCGACCGGATCCTAAACGACATCGCCTGGTGGTTTGGCGGACAGAAGGATCCCAAGCCAGCCGACTTTAGCTGACAGATCAATTTGAACGAAAAAAAGCAGTGAAGCTCAGCTTCACCGCTTTTTTAATTTATTCTGCAGCTTCCGTCTGAAACTTCTTTCTTGCTGTTCAAAGACGGATTTGGTGGTCAAGTAGTTGAAGATGCCGACCAGGATCTGGTCGATGATCTTGACGATCAAAGCCGGCCAGCCGAAAATGCTCATCCCCAGCCACATGATCAAGGTGTCAGGCAGCAGGCTGATGATCCGGTAGGCAAAAAAGGACAGCAGCTTCTGCCACAAACTGTGCTCATGGTCCACATTCTTGGTGAAGACCGCCTTGTGGTTGAACCAGAAGGAGGCCAGGTTGGACACGATAAAGGCAACCGTATTGTCAATGACCAAGACGGTGTGCAAAACGTCATGCATGAACATGAAGACAACCGTGTTGATCAAGGCCGCAACAAAGCCAAAGAACATGTAAACCCATAAATTGCGGTGGCGCTTGAAGATCCGCTCGCCTAAAGCCCGCCGCTGGTTATGATTTTTATCCATTTAATTTGTCCGCCAACTCCTCAGCTGCCTGGTCAATGCGTGCAATATCGTCATCGTCTGGCGCGTTCTCGACCGTAAGCGGCGGGATCAGCTCCTTGGCCCCGCAGGCCAGGAAGGCCTTCTCAAAGTCGAACACGTTCTCGCAGTAGTGTTCCTTGTAGGTCTTGTCGCCTGAACCCATGACGGCAAAGGACTTGCCGGTCAGGTCAAGTTCCTTGAGCTGGTCATAAAAGTCGGCGATTTCGTCGGTCATGACGCCTTCGCCGTAGGTGTAGGTAACAAACACGCACAGGTCGCTGTCCAAATAGTCACTGGCATCAGTGAAGCTGACGTCAGAACAATCTACTTCCAGGCCGCTGTCCAGCAGATCTTCTTCCAGAATTTCGGCCATGTCTTCATCGTTGCCAGTCATGCTGGCAAACACAATTTTCGCTCTCATGAATGAAGCTCCTAAAAAAGTAATTTCTACAGTATTATACACGATTTGCGCTGGCTTGGCGAATCGGGCGCTTTGCTACTTTAGCAAACTTTTAAAAAAGGTTATAATGGTGAAGACAAACTGTTTCATTATGAAAGGAAAAACAAATTGATTACTATTAAATCTGTTCGTGAACTTAAGGGCATGCAGGCTTCAGGCCACTTGCTGGCAACCATGTTCGAAGCTTTGCGTGATGTCATCAAGCCGGGCATCTCCACCTGGGACATCGAAGAATTCTGCCAGGAATTCGTTTCCAGCCGGGGCGGCCGCCTGTCAGAACAAGGCTTTGAAGGCTACAAGTACGGCACCTGCATCTCCGTCAACGATGAAATTGCCCACAACATTCCGCGCAAGAACGTCTTTTTGAAGGACGGCGACCTGGTCAAAGTCGACGTGACCTGCAACTTGAACGGCTATGAATCCGACTCCTGCACCACTTACGGGGTCGGCAAGATTTCCGAAGAAGACCAGCACCTGATGGACGTGACCAAGAAGGCCATGTACATGGGGATCGACCAGGCCGTTGTCGGCAACCGCATCGGCGACATCGGCGCTGTCATCCAGCACTATGTTGAAGACGAAGAAGGCTACGGCGACGTCCGGGAACTGATCGGCCACGGCATTCAGCCGTCAATCCACGAAGATCCGGAAGTGCCGCACTGGGGCAAGGCCGGCCATGGCCTGCGCCTGCGCGAAGGCATGACGATCACCGTTGAACCGATGGTTGAAGCCGGCGGGGACTGGAGAATTTTGCAAAAGACAGTCGACGATCCGAAGGACGACTGGGTCTTCTACGCAACTCCTGACGGCTCCAAGTCAGCCCAGTTTGAGCACACCTTTGCCATCACCAAGGACGGTCCAAAGATCCTGACCCTGCAGAAGCCGTACGACGGCCTGGAAAAGTACATCCCGCACTTTGATGAAATGGACGATTAAGCATGACTGAAAAAATTGAGCCAGGACAAAAGGGCTCGGGGCGCTTCCTGCAGACTCTGTCATCGGTCGTTTCGCAGGGGGAAATTTTTCAAAGCTCCATTGTCATCGCCTACTACATCCTGTTCTCAATTTTTCCGATCATCATCATCATCGGAAACCTGCTGCCGCTGTTTCGCCTCAAGACCGGCCCGATCGTCGAATACTTGCGGATGATCCTGCCCAGCGACATTGCCAGCTACATCATTCCGATCGTGGAAACCCTGCTGAAGTCCAACTCGACAGGCTACATCTCCTTCGGTGTGATCGTGGCCTTGTGGTCCATGTCCTGTATGGTCAACGCGGTCCGCATCGGGATGAACCGGCTTTACGGCGTCCACAATACGGAGCTCAAGCTCGGCTTTTGGCACTTTATCTGGAACAGGACGCTGACCATCATCTTCAGCGCCTTGATGGTGACGATGTTTATTTTCCTGGCCCTGGTGGCAGTCTTTGGGCAGGAAGTGCTGCATTTCCTGGCACCGATCTTCAACCTGTCCTTGACCTGGATTGACAAGCTCTTCAGCTACCGCTGGCTGGTTTTGCTGGTGCTGATGCTGATCGGCGTTTTCTACTTGAACGCGGTCGTGCCGAACGTCCGCTCCAAGAAGGTCCTGCTTCCCGGCACCATTACCACGGTGATCGGCTGGGAGGCCCTGTCATATCTGTTTTCCTTCTATTTGAAAAATTTTCCGGTCAAATGGGAAAATTATGGTATAGTTGGAACTTTTATCATTTTTATGCTATGGCTCAACCTGCTGGCGATACTGTTGCTCTTCGGGACGGCGGTCAACGTGAGCCTGGACCGGCTGCGCCAAGGGCCGGCGGTCTATTCTAACGGGCCTTTGGCTGAATTTATCGCCAAGCGGCGGAAGGCATAAGATCAAGAACTGGTCTGGGTCTACTAGATTATTCTGTAGAAATATGTTATTATACGCTTGCATTTAAAATGCTTTCATCAATGAGAACAAATATAGGAAAAGAGGATGTAAATACATGAAAGTCAGAAAAGCGATCATCCCGGCAGCCGGTCTGGGAACCAGATTTTTGCCGGCAACCAAGGCAATG
Source organism: Lactobacillus nasalidis (assembly GCF_016587775.1). Taxonomy (GTDB): domain Bacteria; phylum Bacillota; class Bacilli; order Lactobacillales; family Lactobacillaceae; genus Lactobacillus; species Lactobacillus nasalidis. Next base: position 15,638 of record NZ_BOCG01000343.1, read on the forward strand.
CCTAAGGAAATGCTGCCGATCGTTGACAAGCCAACTATTCAATTCATCGTTGAAGAAGCCATCGCCTCAGGGATCGAAGACATTTTGATCGTTACCGGCCGGAGCAAGCGGTCAATCGAAGACCACTTTGACTCCAACACTGAACTGGAAGACAACCTGACCGAAAAGCACAAGGACGCTTTGCTGAAAGTAGTTCGGGAAACGACCATGTCCAACATGAAGGTCAACCTTTACTTTACCCGCCAGCCGCATCCAAACGGCCTGGGGGATGCCGTCAACCGGGCACGCAGCTTTATCGCCGGCGAGCCTTTCGTTGTCATGCTGGGCGACGACTTGATGAGAGACAAGACCCCGCTGACCAAGCAGCTGATCAACTGCTACGACGAAACCCACGCTTCAACCATCGCGGTCATGAAGGTGCCGCATGAAGAAGTCAACAAGTACGGGGTGATCGACCCGATCGGCGAAACCGCTCCTGATCTGTACAACGTCAAGGCTTTCGTTGAAAAGCCGGATGTTGACAAGGCTCCGTCTGACCTGGCAATCATTGGCCGCTACCTGCTGACGCCGGAAATCTTTGACATGCTGGACAAGCAAAAGGCCGGTGCCGGCGGCGAAATCCAGCTGACTGACGCCATCGACGCCTTGAACAAGACCCAGCGCGTCTTTGCCCACGAATTCAAGGGCCAGCGCTTTGACGTCGGCAACAAGGAAGGCTACATGGAAACCTCAATCCAATACGGTCTCCGTCACCCGGAAACCAAGGATGCCCTGCGCAAGTACATCATCGACCTGGGCAAGAAGCTTGAGAGCGAAGGCAAGAAGCCTGCTGGCAAGTAAGCAAAAAATCCGTCTGTTTGACAGACGGATTTTTTATTTTATTTTTTGTTTTTGCCCTGGGTCTTACCGGCAGATTATCCGGCGTTCGGCGGGCTGGATCTGGATGCCGTAGACGGGCAGGGTCCGGTCCTGCCAGCAGAAGCTGAGGGGGATTGCCGCGTCGCCCTTGCCGGTCAGCCGGCGGAACTTGTCGACCGTCAGAGGCCGGGAGCCGCAGCAGAGCTGGCAGTCTTCCCGGGCCAGGATGAACTTGCTGAGCGGGCGGAGGTTCTGGTCAACTTTTAAGTAAAGCTGGTTTTGCCCGTTCAAGCCGGTCAACAATTGTAAAAAATCTTGAAGCAGCATCTGTAAACCTTTCTTTTTTGATTGTGGTATACTGTTCATATTGCTGAAAATAAAGCAAAAAACAAGGAAGAGGATCAGGTGAACGATTTGCGCAAGAAAAAAATCAATTCCCGGCGGCTGGTGAAAGTTCTCGTCAGTCTGTTCGTCCTGCTCAGCCTTGGGCTGATCGGGGCCGGCTGCTACTTTTTCAACATGGCCGTGGTTCCGGGGAAAAAGAGCTTTGTAAGCAACGGGACGATAAAGCTGACCAAGTCGACGCCCCTGTACAAGCAGAAGCTCTGGTACCAGCAGGTAAAAAAGCAGCACTGGCAGATGCAGTCGGCTAAAAACAATTATCGCCTTAAGGCCAATTATATTCCAGCGAAAAACTCCCGCAAGACCGTGATCATTCTGCACGGCTACATGTCCAACAAGGAAAACATGGGGGCTTATGCCCAGCTTTTCCACTCCCTGGGCTACAACACCCTCCTGCCTGACGCTGAAGCCCACGGGCAGAGCCAGGGCAAGTACGTCGGCTACGGCTGGCTGGAAAAAAACGACGTCAAGAAGTGGGCCGAGAAAGTGATCAAGAAAAACGGCCAGAAGAGCCAGATCGTGATCTTCGGCGTCTCCATGGGCGGGGCGACGACCATGATGACGGCGGGGCTCAAGCTGCCCAAGCAGGTCAAGTGCTTTATTGAAGACTGCGGCTATACCAGCGCCAAAAACGAAATCGAGCATGAGGCCAAGGCCCTGTACAATATGCCGGCCTTTCCGCGCTTTCCGCTGGTGGAAATCCTGAGCGGGATCACCCGCTTGAAGGCGGGCTACTTTTTGGGCCAGGCGTCAAGCGTGGCCCAGCTGAAGAAGAACCACCGGCCGATGCTGTTTATCCACGGAAGCAAGGACAGCTTCGTGCCGACGGAGATGGTCTACAAGAACTACCGGGCCACAAAGGGGCCAAAGCAGCTCTTGATCGTCAAGGGCGCCCAGCATGCGAAGTCCTATGAACACAGCCCGGCCCTGTATGCGCGCACGGTGGCAAAATTTTTGGCAAAATACGTCAAATAAACTCTTGCAAGCGTTTGCAATGTATGCTATACTGAAGGCGTGGAAGAGGTAGAAAACAACTGAACAGAAGTTTTTATCTCCAGATTGTAATTATTATTCGCTGTCTCTCTTAACGGGACCATATAAAGGCTTGAAGCTTTTAACCAAGTGGCGATACGCAATAGTCTAATTCATTTCATACGCTAGCACGTAAAACTCGAACATGTGACTGTTTTATCTTAGCCGGTATAGCCATTGGTGAATTCTTAAAATTGAATATCGTGACTATTAATTTGATGAGCTACCTCATCCACTTGGAAAAACTGCCGGGGGCAGTTCAAAGGCGAGAAGATTTGATCTTCTCGCCTTTTCTAATGCTTAAATTTTTACTTGCGCAGGGTCAGCTTGGCAATGCATTCGCAGCGCGGCGTCTGCGGCAGCATGTCGACGTTTTCGATGACCCGGACGTCGTAGGCCTCGCCCAGCAGGACCAGGTCCTGGGCCAGGGTGGACGGGTTGCAGGAAATGTAGACGAAGCTGGCCGGCTTGACTCTGAGCAGGGTCTTGATCAAGGATTTGGCCAGGCCGGTCCGCGGCGGGTCGACGATCAAAGCGTCGATCGGCAGGCCGTCAGCCTTCAGCCGGGGCAGGACCTTTTCAACGCTGCCCTGCAGGTAGTCGGCGTTTCTGACATGGTTGAGCTCGACATTGTGCCGGGCGTCCAGAACGGCTTCAGGAATGCTTTCGATGCCGACGACCTGCTTGACCTGGTCGGCCGCCAAGATCCCCAGGGTGCCGACGCCGGAATAAGCGTCGATCAGGGTCATGTCCGGCGTTAAGCTGAGCAGGCGCAGGGCTTCAGAATACAGGGTGGCCGTCTGGACTGGGTTCAGCTGGAAGAAGGCCCGCGGGCTCAGGGCAAACTTTTTGCCCATGATTTCTTCGGTGATCTGGTTCTTGCCCCGCAGCTTGGTCGTCTTGTTGCCCCAAACCTGCGGATTTTGCCAGTCGGTTTCGTTTTGGTAGACGGAAACCACCTTCGGCAGGCGCATGATCTCGTCGGCCAGCTGCAAAAGCCGGTCCAGTTTGTGGCCGACGGTGATCAAAGTCACCTGGATTTCCTGGCTGGCTTCGGCCTGCCGGACCACGACGGTCTTGATGCCAGGCAGCTGCCGGCGGCGG
>NZ_BOCG01000344.1 GCF_016587775.1 Lactobacillus nasalidis
GGGATGCTCAAGTCCTTCCTGACTTTGGCTGACGTCATGGCCACCGGCTACCACGCTGCCAGAGTCGCCGGCGTCAAGGAAGGCGACACAGTCGTCGTCATGGGCGACGGGGCAGTTGGCCAATGCGCGATCATTGCCGCCAAGATGCTGGGGGCCAAGCGGATCATTTCCACCAGCCGCCACCCGGACCGGGCTGCTTTGACCAAGGAATTCGGGGCAACCGACAACGTGGCCGTCCGCGGCGATGAAGCGGTCAAGGCCATCATGGATTTGACCGGGGGCTTTGGGGCTGACGCGGTTCTGGAATGCGTCGGCACTGAACAGTCAACGGCAACCGCCATGGCTGTCGGCCGTCCAGGCTCAACTGTCGGCCGGGTCGGTCTGCCGCACGTGCCGGCCCAGGACATGACCAGTCCGTTTTATAGAAACATCAGCGTGGCTGGTGGTCCGGCTTCGGTAACGACTTATGACAAGGAAGTCCTTCTTGACGCCGTCCTCAAGGGCGAAATCAACCCGGGCAAGGTCTTTACCGGCAGCTTCAGCCTGGATGAAATCGACCAGGCCTACTCAGCCATGGACAAGCGTGAGGTCATCAAGTCCTACGTCATCGTTGACTAATTAGTGTATTTTGGTGTAATCGGGGGATGACAATGAAACGCGCTTTGATAATATTGGGGTCTGTTTTGACCGCCTTGACGCTGGCGGCCGGAGGCGTTTTTGCTTTTTGCCAAGACCAGCAGGCCAGCTCCCTTTCACCGGAGTCGGCCCTGAAGGTCTCGCAGGTCAAGAAATCATATTCTGCCGCCCAAAAGGCCAAAAAAGCAGTTCCGGTCACGGCGATGAAGGCTTCCAGCTCGAAAAAAGCGGCTGAGCCCTTAAAGAAGACCTGTCCTGCCAAGCTGATCTTTAAAAAGATGGGATACTGACATATGAAAAAACACCAATTTGCTGCAGCCATGACCGGAATCGTTTTGCTGCTCCTGCTGCCGCTGCCCTTGATCCTGCTCGTTCACCGCTATCTGGTGGACAGCCGGGCCCACCTTCTGGCGATCGACCTGGGGATCGCGGCTTATGTCTGGTGGCTGGCCATTATTTTCCTGGCAACCCGGCCCAAGTGGCTGGAAAAGCGGCTGGGTCTGCCGGTTATCTATGCTCTGCACGGGATGCTGGGGGTCGTAGCGCTGCTGGCTGCTTCAATCCACCAGCTGAAGCTGCCTTCCTTTCACGCCATCGTTAGGAACACCGGGAACCTTGCCTGGTGGCTGGAAATCGCGCTCGTTCTCTTGGCCGTGGTCTTTCTGTCGGGCTGGCTGAGCGACCGGATCACCTTTTTCGACCGCTTGAAGAAAAAGCTGCCCCACCAGGTCAGCCTCTGGCTGCACCGGCTGAACTTTGTCGTGATTGCCTTGATTTGGGTGCACGTACACGTGATTCCGCGGATTACCGCCCTGCCATACTTCAGTCTGGTATTTGACTTGTACACTCTGTTATTCCTTTCCTTATACGCGTACCAGAAGTTTGTGGCTGGCGGCGATCCGCGCCAGCAGGGGCAGGTAGCGGGCAGCCGGCAGTTGGCTCCGCACGTTTTGGAAATGACGGTCAAGCTGGGAGAAGCGGCCGGGCCCGCGGAAGCAGGAGGCTATTACTTCCTGTCCGTCAAGGCCCCGGGATTTTCCAAAGAAAAGCATCCCTTCTCCGTTTTCAAAAGAGGGGACAAGCAAGTTTCCTTCCTGATCCATGAAGTCGGGGACTACAGCCAAAAGCTGGCCGACCTGCCGGCTGGCAGCCAGGTAAGCTTGGAAGGGCCGTATGGCATTTTTGACCAGATCATCAAGGAAAATCCTGACCGTCCCCTGGTGGCTTATGCCTTGGGGACGGGGGTGGCGCCTTTGATCGACCTAGCGGAAGAGTATGCCGGCAAGCGCCCGGTGCACCTCGTTTGGTCAAGAGGGCAGGCAGAGAACTATCTGGCTGACCGGTTGACCGGCCTGACCGAAAAGGGGGTCAAGGTCGACCAGCAGGAGCACCGCTTTAAGGATGACCAGCTCAAGGAGATCCTGTCCGCTGAAGAAATCAGCCGGGGCATCTTCTTGGTCGTTGGGTCCGGGATGGTGCTTAAGCGGGTGGAAGGCAAACTCCGCCAGCTTGGCGTTCAAAGCAGCCGGATCATTGATGAAAATATCGGCATGTAGAGTAACAGCACCGCGCCAGGTGCTGTTATTTTTTGCGCGGAAATGAACCCTAACCTGTTCAACCAATACCGGCGCCGGCTCAAGAATCAAGGGTTGATTGATTAAACGAAAATCGCAGCACCATCAGGTACTGCGATTTTTTGTAATTTTAATTATCTTTGCGTTTTTTGCCAGTGAATGCAAAAAGAAGCGTGCTAAGCAAAGTCAGAATCATTGCCGCTAAATTGTAGTCAGACTTCTTTTCACCAGTTTGTGGCAAAGTATCTCCATTGGTCTTGCTAGTAGTGGTGCTTTTACGCTTGCTTGGCGTATTGCCATGACTAAGTTGCCGGGTAACTGGCTTGTTAGGCGTAGCCGGCTTTGAAGGCACCGTAGGAGTAGTCGGTTCTTCTGGCGTGGTCGGCTTCTCCGGCGTAGTCGGTTCTTCTGGCGTAGTCGGTTCTTCTGGCGTAGTCGGTTTCGTCGGCACACTCGGTTCCGTCGGCGTGGTCGGTTCCGTCGGCGTAGTCGATTCCGTCGGCGTAGTCGGTTCCGTCGGCGTAGTCGGCGTAGTCGGCGTAGTCGGCTCGGTAGGCGTAGTAGGTTCCGTCGGCGTGGTCGGTTCCGTCGGCGTA
>NZ_BOCG01000345.1 GCF_016587775.1 Lactobacillus nasalidis
TGGCATCAGCTGCTCTTTTGGCTGCCTGCGGCAGCAACAGCAGTAGTTCTTCTTCTTCCTCAAAGAAGACTTTGAACTGGACGGTTGCCTCTGAAATTCCAACGATGGACATGTCCAAGGCTACTGACGCCACTTCCTTCAACCAGCTTTCAAACACCATGGAAGGTTTGTACCGGCTGGGCAAGAACTCCAAGTTGGAAAAGGCTTTGGCTACCAGCGAAAAGGTTTCTAAGGACGGGAAGACCTACACTTACACTTTGCGCAAGTCCAAGTGGAGTGACGGCAGCGAAGTAACTGCTAAGGACTTCGTCTACTCATGGCGCAGAACCGTCAACCCGAAGACTGCTTCTCAATATTCCTACCTTTTCAGCGGCATCAAGAACGCTGACGCTATCGTTGCCGGCAAGAAGAAGCCTGAAACTTTGGGCGTCAAGGCTGTCGGCAAGTACAAGCTGGTTGTGACTTTGGAACGCCGGATTGCCTACTTTGACAAGCTGATGGGCTTTGCGGTCTTCTTCCCGCAATCAGAAAAGGCTGTCAACAAGTACGGCTCCAAGTACGGTACTGCTTCCAAGTACATGCTCTACAACGGTCCGTTCAAGCAAACCGGCTGGACTGGCTCAAACCTGTCCTGGAAGATGGTCAAGAACCCATACTACTGGGACAAGAAGAACGTCAAGCTTGACACTATCACTTGGAGCGTGCAAAAGACTCCGTCAACTGCCTACAACCTGTACCAGTCAAACAAGCTGGACTACACTGGCCTTGACGCTTCACAAACCAAGCAATTGAAGAACCAAAAGGGCTACGTGACTCTGAACCAGGGCGCAACCTTCTACATGCAGTTCAACCAAGCCAAGAACAAGTACCTGGCCAACACCAACGTCCGCAAGGCCTTGTCACTGGCTGTTGACCGCAAGGGTCTGACTTCATCACTGGGCGGCAACAGCGTGCCAGCCAACACTTTGACTCCAACTCAACTGACTGAAGTCAACGGTGAAGACTACACCAAGCGGATCTCCAAGTCTGCTGAAAGCTACTACCCAGCAAGCCCGAACAAGAAGGAAGCTATCAAGTACATGAACAAGGGCCTGAAGGAACTTGGCGTAAGCAAGTTCAGCTTCAAGATCCTGTCTGACGACACTGATGCCGGCAAGAAGACGACTGAATACCTGCAATCAACCTTCGAATCAACCTTCGGCAGCAAGGTCAGCGTCAGCGTGCAAAACCTGCCGTTCAAGACCCGTCTGTCACGGTCAACTTCAGGTAACTTCGACATCGTTATCTCCGGCTGGAGTGCCGACTTCGCTGACCCGATCTCCTTCCTGGACCTGTTCACTTCAACCAACCCAGAAAACAACGGTAAGTGGAAGAACTCAAGCTACGACAAGCTGATCGCTGACTCCAAGACGACTGCTTCAACCAGCAAGCGTTGGAGCGACTTGACCAGTGCTGAAAACATCCTGCTTAACAACGTCGGTGTTGCTCCGCTTTACTACAACACTAACGCTGCTTTGATCCGCCCAACTGTTAAGGACGTATACCAAAACCGTGGGACTTGGAACTTCAAGGACACTTACATCAAGTAAAAAATATGCAAAAGAAGAGGTTAAAACCTCTTCTTTTTTGTTAATCTTCAAATAGATGAAATAATATGATACTTTTTCTTAAAATTACTTGAAAATGCTTAAGAGTAGCACTACAATGAAAACAACATTAAAAGCTGCTGTGGTGCTTTAATGCGGTCGGTCGCGGCCGCTGAGTGCTGTGTCAGTTGCTGTTTAAGCAAGGAGAAAAAGATGAAATTTTCTAAGAGTTTAAGTTTGGGAGCCACGGTTTTGGCTTCAGCAGCGTTGCTCGCTGCTTGTGGTAGCAATAGCAGTTCTTCTTCCAGTGCCAAGAAGACTTTGACTTGGATGGATTCAGCCGAAATTCCGACGATGGACTTGTCAAAGGCCACCGACGCGGCTTCCTTCAACCAAATTTCCAACACGATGGAAGGTCTTTACCGGCTGGGCAAGAACTCCAAGCTGGAAAAGGGCTTGGCTACCAGCGAAAAGGTTTCTAAGGACGGGAAGACCTACACTTACACTTTGCGCAAGTCCAAGTGGAGCGACGGCAGCGAATTGACTGCCAAGGACTTCGTCTACTCATGGCGCAGAACCGTCAACCCGAAGACCGCTTCTCAATATTCCTACCTCTTCAGCGGCATCAAGAACGCTGACGCCATCGTTGCCGGCAAGAAGCCGGTAAACTCTTTGGGGATCAAGGCTGTCGGCAAGTACAAGCTGGTTGTGACTTTGGAACGCCGGATCTCATACTTTGACAAGCTGATGGGCTTTGCCGTCTTCTTCCCGCAATCAGAAAAGGCCGTCAACAAGTACGGTTCCAAGTACGGTACTGCTTCCAAGTACATGCTCTACAACGGTCCGTTCAAGCACGTTGGCTGGACCGGGTCCAACCTGTCTTGGAAGATGGTCAAGAACCCATACTACTGGGACAAGAAGGATGTCAAGCTCGACACCATCAAGTGGTCTGTTCAAAAGACGCCATCAACCGCCTACAACCTGTACCAGTCAAACAAGCTGGACGCTACGGCGCTTGACTCCTCACAAACCAAGCAGCTTAAGAACCAAAAGGGCTACACTGAACTTAACCAGGGCGCGACCTTCTACCTGCAGTTCAACATTGCCAAGAACAAGTACCTGGCCAACGCCAACATCCGCAAGGCCTTGTCATTGGCCGTCAACCGGAAGGGCTTGACCACCACTCTGGGCGGCAACAACCAACCAGCCAACACTTTGACTCCAACCCAATTGACCAGCGTCAACGGGGAAGACTACACCAAGCTGATCCCAAGCTCAGCTGAAACTCTGTACCCATCAAGTCCGAACAAGAAGGAAGCTGTCAAGTACATGAACAAGGGCTTGAAGGAACTTGGCGTAAGCAAGTTCAGCTTCAGAATCCTGTCTGACGACACTGATGCCGGCAACAAGACGACGGAAGCTCTGCAGTCAAACTTTGAATCAACCTTCGGCAGCAAGGTCAGCGTCAGCGTGCAAAACCTGCCGTTCAAGACCCGTCTGTCACGGTCAACTGCCGGCAACTTCGACATCGTTGTCTCCGGCTGGAGCGCCGACTTCGCCGACCCAATCTCCTTCCTGGACCTGTTCACTTCAACCAACTCTGAAAACAACGGTAAGTGGAAGAACTCAACTTACGACAAGCTGGTTGCTGACTCCAAGACTACTTCTTCAGCAAGCAAGCGCTGGAGCGATCTGAGCAAGGCTGAAACCATCCTCCTGAAGGATGCCGGGATCTCACCATTGTACTACGACACTAACGTCTGGATGATCCGTCCAAGCGTCAAGGGTGTCATCCAAAACCGTGGGACTTGGAACTTCAAGGACGCCTACATCAAGTAAAGACAAGCTGTTAACAGCTTACAAGAAAACGCCGGAAGGCGTTTTCTTTTTTGTCTATTTTATTTTTAAAAAAGGGGTTGAAAATTAAAAATCCGCTAGTTATAATTAGATATAACTTATATGTTTTAATTTTAGTCTAATTTGTGTTTGACATTTTCATATACGAGGTGTGATTATGAGAAAAGAGAAGCTTTTCGCAGCCGGTTCAGTTTTAGTAGCCTCAGCTGCACTTCTGGCTGCCTGCGGCAGTTCCAGCTCCAGCAAATCCAGTTCATCATCCAAGGCACAGAAGCTGTCCTGGACTGAAGCCGCTGAATTGACGACGATGGACCCGTCAAAGGCCACCGACCGTTACGACGCTGACCAATTCAACAACGTCATGGAAGGCTTGATCAGGCTTAGCAACAATGCCAAGGCCACTCCGGGCATCGCCAAGAGCTGGAAGGAAAGCTCTGACGGCAAGACCTGGACCTTCAACCTCCGCAAGGGTGCCAAGTGGACCAACGGGGATGAAGTTACCGCCCAAGACTTCGTCTACTCCTGGAGAAGAACGGTCAACCCGAAGACCGCTTCAGAATACGCCTACCTTTTCTCCGGCATCAAGAACGCTGACCAGATCGTCGCTGGCAAGAAGGCCGTCAACACTTTGGGCATCAAGGCCGACGGCAAGTACAAGCTGACGGTCAGCTTGGAACGGAGAATCCCGTACTTCAAGCTTTTGATGGGCTTCTACATCTTCTTCCCGCAAAACCAGAAGTTCGTGGAAAAGTGCGGGAGCAAGTACGGCACGGCTGCCAAGTACGTCCTCTCAGACGGCCCGTTCAAGATGACTGGCTGGACCGGGACCAACCTGTCTTGGAAGCTGGTCAAGAACAACAGCTACTGGGACAAGAAGAACGTCAAGCTGGACCAGATCAGCATGAGCGTGCAAAAGACCCAGTCAACTTCCTACAACCTCTACCAAAGCGGCAAGCTGGACGAAACCAACTTGAACGCGCAACAGAGCAAGCAGCTTAAGGGGACGACCGGCTGGACTGTCAGAAAGTTCGCTTCAACCAAGTACCTGCAATACAACATCGCCAAGGACAAGAACCTGGCTAACGCCAACCTGCGTAAGGCCATCTCCCTGGCCATCAACAAGAAGGAACTGGCTACGACTGTCGGTGCTGCCAACAACCCAGCCGTTTCCTTCACTGCAGCCGGGATCACCGACTCAAGCACTGGCAAGGACTTCTCAAGCGAAGTACAAACCGCTGCTACCAAGGCTGTTCAAGGCTACAACAAGACCAAGGCCAAGGAATACTACCAAAAGGCTCTGAAGGAACTGGGCAAGAAGCAGATCACGATCAACCTGCTGGGTGACGACACTGACGACGCCAAGAAGGTTACCGAATTCATCCAAAGTGCCCTGGAATCAACTCTGGGCATGAAGGTTGAAGTTTCCAACGTGCCATTCAAGACCCGTCTGTCCCGGGTATCAAGCCTGAAGTTCGACGTCGTTGCCACTGGCTGGACTGCCGACTTCTCTGACCCGATCTCCTTCCTGGACCTTCTGACTAAGGGCAACGCCTACAACTACGGCAAGTGGCAATCAACTGCCTACAACAAGAACGTTTCCCTGTCCAAGACGACCAGCTCAACTGCAGCCCGCTGGAAGGCTATGGTTGCTGCTGAACGGGCCCTGCTTGAAGACCAAGGTGTCACTCCTCTGTACTACACCAACGAAGCTACCCTGGTTAAGACCAGCGTCAAGGGCGTTGTCTTCAACGGTGCCGGCTCACCTTACAACTTCAAGGAAGCCTACATCAAGTAGTTTTAAAATTTGACTTTTAGATCCGCTGAGCAGAATCTGCTCGGCGGATTTTTTAGTTTTCGGGGCCTTTTTCTTAAAAAAATCATGTTCTGTGCCTTATGATTTGTCAAAGAAACTGAAGTATCCTATAATTAAAAAATGATTAGATGCTGATGAATTGCTAGAGATGTGTTTGACAAACATTTTTGATTTAGAGAGGACAAAGCAGTGAGGAATTTTAAAAAGATTTTGACGGCGACCGTTGCCGTATCCGGAGCCTTTTTGCTGGCTGCCTGCAGCAAGACCAGCACCAAAACGGCCAGCACGTCCAGCAGCGGCTATGAAAAGTCGATCAACTGGATGACGACATCAGAATTGGAAAGCCTGGACCCGGCCAAGGCCGATGACACGGCCAGCGAAGAACAGATTGCCAACACCTATGAAGGTCTTTACCGGCTGGGCAAGAACTCCAAGACCATTCCCGGGGTAGCGACCAGAAGCGAGACTTCAAAGGACGGCCTGACCTGGACCTTCTACTTAAGAAAGAACGCCAAGTGGTCCAACGGCGACCCGGTAACGGCAGAAGACTTCGTCTACGCCTGGCGCCGGCAGGTTGACCCTAAGACTGCTTCCAGCCAGGTCAACAACTATGAAGGCATCAAGAACGCCATCGCGATTTCTGAAGGCAAGAAGAAGGTTTCCAGCCTGGGCGTCAAGGCTGTCGGCAAGTACAAGCTGGTAGTGACTTTTGAAAAGAAAATTCCTTATTTTAAAGTCGTGACTGCCATCAGTTTAAAGCCGCTGGACAGCAAGGCCGTCAAGAAGTACGGCAAGAGATACGGCACCAAATCCGCCTACGCGGTCTATAACGGCCCGTTCAAGTCCGTCGGCTGGACTGGGTCCAACCTGACCTGGAAGCTGGTCAAGAACCCTTATTATTGGGACAAGAAGGCTGTCAAGCTGCAGACGATCAATTACAGCGTCCAGAAGACCCCTTCGACCGACTACAACCTCTACCAGACCGGCAAGCTTGACGCGGCCCTCCTGGACACGCAGGCGGCCAAGAGCATGAAGAACAAGAAGGGCTATCGGGTCCTGACTTTGGGGAACACGACCTACCTCTGCTACAACTACAAGAAGAAGAAGATCTTCCGCAACGCCAACCTGCGCCGGGCCATCTCCATGGCCATCAACCGCAAGCAGCTGCTGTCCACGATCGGGACTTACAACACCCAGGCCAAGACCTTCTCAGCCACCAACGTGGTCCTGGACGGGCAGAACTTCGCCAAGGAAGCAGAAAGTGCCAACTCCAGCGTGAACAAGTACGTCGAATACAACCTGAAGTCGGCGCGCAGCTACTTCAAGAAGGCTTTGAAGGAGCTTGGCGTCAAGAAGGTTTCCTTCACGCTGATGGCGGATGACGACGACTCCTACAAGAAGCAGACTGAGTTCATCCAAAGCGCCTTGACGGAGGCTTTTGGCAGCCAAATGAAGGTTTCCGTAAGCAACCTGCCAAAGACGACCCGGGTTTCCAGACAAATTGCCAATAATTTTGACGTCGTTTTGGGCGGTCTGACCAGCGACTTCCCGGACCCATACCACTTCCTGGCCTACATGCAGTCAGGCCAGACTTACAACTTCGGCAAGTGGAGCAACAAGGAATACGACAAGGCAGTCCAGGCTTCTCTGACCATGGACAAGACCAAGCGCCGCAAGGCTTTGCTCAAGGCTGAAAAGATCCTGGTCGACCAGGAAGCCATCAGTCCGCTTTATCACGCCGGCCAGGCCTGGATGATCAGACCAAACATCAAGAACCTGGTCTTCAACGGTGAATACCCCGACTTTAAGACGACCTACGCGGTTAAAAATTAAAATTTCCCCGTGGTATAATTGAAAGTTGAGATGTTAGCAATAACAACTCAACTTTTTGTTTTTTCGGACTGTTATATACGGAAATACAATAAAATTTGCTGTTAAAGAGGTGAGGCGGCCAAAGCCTGTTCGGGCTGAAGTTAAGAAAATTAAGTTTTTCAGACTAAAGGCTTAACATTATTACCTTAACCGAACACTTATTTTAAAAGTGGCGGTCTAAGTTCTGGATAGGTTCAATTAAAGAAAAAATCAAAGTTTAAGTTAGTTACCAGAAACGCGAAAAATAGGGGCAAAAGGCCCGTAATGCTTGACTTATAGGGGCACAGTTTTATATTATCGTATGGTAATTTCTTTATTTTTTGGTATAATAAGAAAAACATTAAAAATGTAATGCTGATTAAAGCAAAAAAGTGTAAGGAGCAATACTATGGCTAAATACTTACTAAAACGTATTTTCTACATGATCCTCACTTTGTTTCTCGTGGCAACGATCACCTTCTTCCTGATGAAGATGATGCCTGGTTCACCATATGCCAACGAAGCAAAGATGACGGCTACCCAAAAGGCAATCATGAACAAGCAGTACGGCTTGGACAAGCCTGTCATCCAACAGTACATCACCTACCTGGCGGGCGCAGCGCACGGTGACTTTGGGATTTCATTCCAATACAGCAACCAGCCTGTTTCCAGCTTGATCGGGGCACGTTTGGGCGCTTCTGCCCAATTGGGTCTGCAGGCTTTGATTGTCGGGGTTATTTTGGGGATTATCATTGGTTCAATCGCAGCCATGAACCAAGGTACCTGGATCGACTCAACCGCGACTATCGTTTCCATCATCGGTAAGTCCGTTCCTAACTTTGTTTTGGCGGTATTGCTTCAATACTACATCGGCCTGAAGCTCGGCTGGTTCCCAATCGCCGGCTGGGGTGAGGCATCCGAAACAGTGATGCCGACGATCGCCCTCTCGGTAGGGCCGCTGGCGGAAACAGCCAGATTCATAAGAACGGAAATGGTCGACACCTTGAGTTCCGACTATGTCGAACTCGGCAAGGCCAAGGGGCTCAGCCGGATCGAAGTTATCAGAAAGCACACCCTGCGTAACTCAATGATTCCGCTGGTTACCCTGATCGGGCCATACGCCGTAGCGCTGATGACCGGTTCAATGGTTATTGAAAACATCTTCAACATTCCTGGGATCGGTGAACAGTTCACCAAGTCAATCCTGACCAACGACTACCCAACCATCATGGGCGTAAGTATGGTTTACTGCTTCGGCTTGGTCGTAATCCTGCTGATTACTGACATTGTGTACAGTCTGATTGATCCACGGATCAGATTGACTGACTAACGGAAAGCGAGGTTAAATCAATGGATCAAGACGCAAGTAACGTAAAGATCACACCTGAATCCTTTGAACACGTGCAAAAGGGTGACACGCAAAGCGCGGAACACATTTCCGGTCCCTCACTTTCTTTCATGCAAAACGTGTGGATCAGATTCAAGAGCAACAAGGCAGCGGTTATTTCAGCCGTGATCATCATCGTGATGGTGCTCATCGCCTTTGGTTCAAGCTTCTGGATCAACAACTCCAGCTTGGTCAAGTCGGCGCCGCAATACGCCAACCTGCCAGCCAAGTGGAAGGGCTTTGACTGGCTCAACGGCTTGAACGGCAAGATCAAGCAAAACGGCGTCTGGACTGATGCTTACGCTTCAGTACCAGCCGGCAAGTACTTCGTGGCTGGGACCGACTACCTGGGCCGGTCACTGGCACAAAGAATCATCTACGGTACTAAGATCTCCTTGATCGTTGCCGTGGTTGCCGCCTTCTTCGACCTGGCCATCGGGGTTACCTACGGGATCATCTCCGGCTGGAAGGGCGGCATGACTGACAACATCATGCAACGGATCATCGAAATCATTTCTTCAATTCCGACTCTGGTTATCGTTGTTTTGATGCTGGTTGTTTTGAAGCCTGGTATCACTTCCATCATCCTGGCCCTGGCCATTTCATCCTGGACCACGATGGCGCGGCAAATCCGGGCCGAGACCCTGTCTTTGAAGAATGAAGAATACGTTTTGGCAGCCCGGTCACTGGGTGAATCAACCTTCAAGATCGCTACCAAGCACCTCATTCCAAACCTGTCCAGTATCATCATCATTCAAACCATGTACACCATCCCAAGCGCGATCTTCTTCGAAGCCTTCCTGAGTTTCATCGGTATCGGTATTTCCGCGCCGGAAACTTCTCTGGGTGTGCTTTTGAACGAAGGGCAAAAGAACTTCCAGTTCCTGCCATACCAAATGTGGTATCCAGCTGCAGTCCTCTGCGTTTTGATGATTGCCTTCAACCTGCTTGGCGACGGTTTGCGTGATGCCTTCGACCCTAAGGGCCAAAGATAAGGGAGACGAACATATGGCAAATAGAATTTTAGACGTTAAAAACTTAAAGATCGACTTCCATACTTACGCTGGTGAAGTCAAGGCCATTCGTGACGTTTCATTCCACCTTGATGAAGGTGAAACTTTAGCGATCGTTGGTGAATCCGGCTCAGGCAAGTCAGTTACGACCCGGAGCATCATCGGTCTTTTGGCCAAGAACTCCCAGATCATGGGCGGCCAGATCCTCTTCCACGGCAAGGACCTGCTGAAGATTTCTGAAAAGGAATGGCAGCAGATCCGTGGTAACCAGATCGCCATGATCTTCCAGGACCCGATGACTTCCTTGGACCCGACCATGAAGATCGGCCAGCAGATCGCTGAACCGCTGATCAAGCACAAGGGCGCTTCCAAGAAGGAAGCCTGGGCTAAGGCCTTGGAAATGATGAAGGCTGTTGGTATTCCGAACGCTGAAGAAAGAATCAACGAATACCCGCACCAATTCTCTGGTGGTATGCGGCAAAGAATCGTTATCGCCATTGCCTTGATCTGTGAACCGGAAATCCTTTTGGCCGATGAACCAACCACGGCCTTGGACGTTACTGTTCAAGCGGAAATCCTGGACTTGATGAAGGACTTGCAAAAGCGGGTCAAGACTTCAATCATCTTCATCACTCACGACTTGGGCGTCGTGGCCGGGATGGCTGACCGCGTTAACGTTATGTACGCCGGCGAATTTTTGGAAAAGGGGACGGTTGATGAAATCTTCTACAACCCGCAACACCCTTACACTTGGGGCTTGATCAACTCCATGCCGACTTTGACCAGTGAAAAGCTGGAATCAATTCCGGGGACTCCGCCAGACTTGCTTGATCCGCCAAAGGGCGACCCGTTCGCTCCGAGAAACAAGTACGCGATGAAGATCGACGCGCAGATGAAGCCGCCATTCTTCAAGGTTTCAGAAACCCACCAAGCTGCCACCTGGCTCCTGCACCCAGACGCTCCGAAGGTTACTCCGCCTGATGAAATCGTGCGTCGCTGGGCCCACTACAAGGAACTGCAAGCAGCTGACAAGGATTAAAGGAGAAGCAGAATATGCCAGAAGAAAGAAAAAAGATTTTAGAGGTCAAGCACTTGAAGCAATACTTCAAGAACGGGCGCAACGTCACCAAGGGTGTCGACGACGTCAGCTTCGACATCTATGAAGGTGAAGTCTTCGGTCTGGTTGGTGAATCAGGTTCCGGTAAGACCACCACTGGCCGGTCAATTTTGCAGCTGTACAAGCCAACGGCCGGTGAAGTCCTCTTTGAAGGCAAGGATGTTACCAAGCTCCGCGGCCGCGATGAGCAATTGGCTTTCCGCCGCGACGCGCAGATGATCTTCCAGGACCCTTACGCTTCCCTTAACCCAAGAATGACGGTTGAAGACATCATCGCGGAAGGGTTGGACATCCACCACTTGGTAAACAGCAAGGAAGAACGGCGCAAGCGGGTCGAAGACCTGCTGGAAACGGTTGGTTTGAACCGTAACCACGCTTCCCGTTTCCCACACGAATTCTCCGGTGGTCAGCGGCAAAGAATCGGGATCGCCCGGGCTTTGGCCGTTGAACCGAAGTTCATCGTGGCCGACGAACCAATTTCAGCCTTGGACGTGTCCATTCAGGCTCAGGTTGTCAACTTGATGATCGACTTGAAGAAGCAGCGCGACTTGACCTACCTCTTCATCGCCCACGACTTGTCCATGGTTAAGTTCATTTCCGACCGGATCGGGGTTATGCACTACGGCAAGCTGCTGGAAGTCGGCAGCGCTGACGAAGTCTACGACCACCCGCTGCACGACTACACCAAGAGTTTGATCTCTGCCGTGCCGCAGCCAGACCCGGAAATCGAACGTTCCCGCAAGCGGATCGACTACGAATACGGCAAGTTCGAAGGCGACGGCAAGGACGACCAACGGACGATGCACGAAATCCGTCCGGGTCACTTTGTCAAGTGTACTGACGATGAAGTTGCCTACTACGAAAAGGTTGCCCAAAGCTACGAAAAGTAGTCTGAGAATAATGCACTAAAAAAAAGAGCTCAACTGAGCTCTTTTTTATTTTGCTTGATTTTTGTTTTTCCTTAAGCCAGGGAGTCCCATGGGGCCAGTTCAACCGGAGTTGAAGAGAGCAGTTCTTGCTGGTCCTTGGTCAGGTATTTCTTGTGGACAACTACTTCGTAGACATATTCCTTGAACCAGTTGTGGCTCATGACGAAGAAGCCCTTTTCCCCGGACTTGTCGCCCCAGGAGTTTTCCACCTTCCATTGGCGGATGTCGCCGGCGTCTTCATCAACCCCGACTAAAGTCATGGCGTGGGAAACTTCCCCGACGCCGGTTGCCAGGCGGTCAGCCTTGGACAGGCTCAAATCAACGTCAAAGAGGTCTTCCAGCTTGTAGAGGTCGGTGTCCAGGTAGCCGGTCTTGCGGTCCATTTGCCGCAGGACGTCGTTGCCGAACCAGACGGCTTCCCCGTCCTTCAATTGGGCAAGGGCAGCTTGCTCCAGGTATTCCATCGGCACGTTCAAGAAGAGGATCGGGCTGCCGCCTTCAACATTGTCTTCAGCGCCCAGGTGGTAGAGCTTGCCGTATTCATGGTCTGGCGCGTTGGTCAGAACCACGTAGTCGTCCAGGTCGACGTCAAAGTACTTGTTGAAGAAGGAGACTGGAGTCAGGTTCTTTTCCAGATGGTAGCCCTTGTCGTCGTCTCTGTATTCCAAATCAAAGGTCTTAGGCGGCTCACCAACGGCGATGGCGACCATCCGGTAGATTTCATTCAAGAAGGTCTTGCGGGCCTTCTCCAGGCCTTCCTGGTCGCCTGCTTGGGCCAGGCGGCGCAGGGTCAGAGCGTCCTTTCTTTCCTTGTCAGCCAAGGCGCTGGCCAGGCCGGCCGTAGCGGAAGTGTTGAAGCTTTCCGGCATAACGTAGCTTGGTACGACCCCGTACTTCTTGACTAAAGAGATAGCCATGTGCCATTGGCCGCCGTCGTGGCCGGCAAAGTCGAAGTAGCTGCGGACTTCCCGGTCGTCTAATGGCTTGTCGGCGGTTTCGATCACTTTTTCATAGAAGAGGTTGGCTCTTTCCAGCTTGTCCCAGAAGAAGTTGTAGCTTTGGGACAGGGTGAAGTTCTTGGCCTTGTGCTTGGCGCCGAAGTTGTGGCGCAGGATGTTCATGGTTGAGAAAAGCCAGCAGCGGCCGGACTGCTTTTGGTTGGTAACGTTGTCCGTTGGCAATTCAGTTGAAAAGACCCGGGTCAGGCGGGCAGCCACGCGTTCGTTGTAGGAAGCTTCCAAAACGCCGCTTCTAGCGGCAGCACGGGCGATGACCTGGTTCTTCGGGTCAGCATTGAAATTGGCGCTGAATTCCGCCAATTCCTGCAGAGTTAATTCATGACTCATGTGTTTTTTCTCCTTTTTTGTCTGTGATACTGCTATCTTACCGTTAAAGCGAAGATAACACAAATTTTGCTATTGATTTAATATCCACGGATAGGGCTGATTATGGAAAATATAGGAAAAAGTTTCATATATTTAATGCAATATTATAATAGCACTTTACTTTTTTATTGCCTATTTAGAAGATGCCATGGTCAACACGCTCTCTGGTGGTGAGCAACAGCGGGTATCACTAGCTAGAGCAATTTTGAAGCCAGGTCATCTTGTCTTAGCGGATGAACCAACTGGAGCACTTGACCCGCAGCATGCTGAAGTTGCTTTCCAGGAAATTAAAAGATTACAGACTGAGTACGGTAAGACGATCATTATGGTGACTCATAATATAAAAGAGGCAAGGCAAGCAGACCGGGTAATTGAACTTAAAAATCAGATGACCGTAAACTAAAAAAGTTGTTAGAACCAATTTGCAGTTCTAACAACCTTTTGTTTTGTTTATTTAAATCAAAGAATCCCAAGGATCAAGTTCGATCGGCTGACTCCTGAGCAGATCCAGGATTTCAGCCGGCACGTGCTTCTTTTGCACGGCGACCTCGTAGGTGTATTCTCTGAACCAGTCAGCGCTCATGGTGAAGTAGCCCTTTTCCCCGGACTTGTCGCCCCAGGAGTTTTCCACCTTCCATTGGCGGACTTGCCCGCCGTCCACGTCAACGCCGACCAGGGCCATGTCGTGGGAAGATTCCCCGATCCCGGTAGCCAGGCGGTCAGCCTTGGACAAGTGGCTGTCGATGTCCAAAAGCTGGTCCAGCTGGTAGAGATCCAGGTCCATGAAGCCGGTCTTGCGGTCCATCTGCCGGCCGACGTCATTGCCGAACCAAACAGCTTCCCCGTCCTTCAGTTGGCTAATAGCCGCGTCTTCCAGATATTCCATCGGCACGTTGATGAAGAGGTTAGGGTAGCCGCCCTTAATGTTGTCTTCAAAGCCCAGGTGCAAGACCCGGTTCATTTCATGGTCAGGGGCATTGGCTAGGACCACGTAGTCGTCCAGGTCGGTCGCGCAGTACTTTTGGTAGAACTGAACCGGAGTCAAGCCCTTGTCCAGGTGGTAGTTCTTGTCGTCGTCTCTGAATTCCAGGTCAAAAGTCTTCGGCGGTTCACCCAAGGCCGTAGCCATGATCCGGTAGATTTGGCTTAAAAAGTCGGTCCGGGCCGCTTCCAGCTTTTCCTGGTCGCCTGCTTGCGCCAACCGGCGCAGGGTCAGGGCGTCTTTTCTTTCCTTGTCGGCTAAAACCGTGTCCAGGGCCTGGCTGTGGTTGCTGTTGAAGCTTTCCGGCATGGCATAGGTCGGCACTACCCCGTATTTGGCGATGAGGGATGCTGCCATGTGCCACTGGCCGCCGTCGGTCTGGCACCAGTCAAAGTAGCCCCGGACCGTCCGGTCGTCCAAGGGGCGGTCAGCCGTTTCAATGATCCGGTCGTAGAAGTAGTTGGCCCGCTCGATCTTGTCCCAGAAGAAGTTGTAGCTCTGGGAGAAGGTGAAGTTCTTGG
The DNA here is from genome assembly GCF_016587775.1 of Lactobacillus nasalidis. Lineage (GTDB taxonomy): Bacteria > Bacillota > Bacilli > Lactobacillales > Lactobacillaceae > Lactobacillus > Lactobacillus nasalidis. Next base: position 14,442 of record NZ_BOCG01000345.1, read on the forward strand.
CCTTGTTGGCCTTGCCAAAATTGTGCCGGACCACGTTCAAGGTCGAGAAGAGCCAGCAGCGGCCGGATTGCTGCTGGTTGGTGACATTGTCAGTGTCCAGTTCGATGGAAAAAGTCCGGTTCAGCCTTTGGCTGACGGCCGGGTTGTAGGCAGCTTCCAAGAGCCCGCTTCTTCTGGCAGCCCGGGAAATTACCTGGCTTTTCGGATCAGCGTTGAAATCCCGGCTGAAGGCTTCCAGCAGCTGGGGGCTTAATTCGTGTGACATAAAAAATCTCCTTTGCGTAGATGATTACACAACAATCTTACGCTAAAGAGGGCAAAAAAAGAAGCCCTCGCGGGCTTCCCTAAGCGCTCCTGCGCTTATTCAATCGTAATCGTGTCTTCGTTTTCTTCAGGCGCTGCCTTTGGCAGGGTAACCGTCAAAACGCCGCCGTCAAGCTTGGCGGTGATGGCCTTCTTGTCAACGTTCGGCAAGTTGAAGCTTCTGGAAACGGAGCCTTCGCTGCGCTCCTGGCGAACCAGGTTCTTCTTCTTGTCGCTGTCGTCCTTGAAGGTGCTGCGGTGGCCGGAGATCGTCAAAATCCCATCGCTGTAAGCCAGGTGGATGTCATCCTTGCTCATGCCCGGCACGTCGACTTTGACGGTGTATTCGTGCTCATCTTCGGCAACGTCCGATTGCAAAATGTTTCTGAAGGCGTGGCTGTCCAAGAAGTCCTTGGAGTTGTCAAGCCAGCCGCCCATGTGGTCGAACAAGTCGTTGTAACGGTTCATTAAATCATTAGTCATAATCTAAAACTTCCCTTCAACAAATTATTCAATTGACACCGGGTTGGGGAGAAGCGGTGGAGCCGCTTTCTTTCCCGACAACTATATTATAGTCTCTTTTTGGAAAAATGGTGCAATTAGCACTCGACTTTTTTTGACTGCTAACGAAAATTTTTGGCAAAATTTACCGGGCGGGCTATAATGTTAGAAAAATGGAATGGAAAGGCGACTGGCAAGCATGGTATATTATCAAAAAATGACCCCGGAGGGCTACAAGCAGATCGAAGACGAAATTGCCGCCTTGAAGGCTGACCGGCCCCGCCGGGTGCAGAACCTGAAGGAGGCCCGGGCCCTGGGCGACTTGTCCGAAAACACGGAGTATTCGACCGCTAAAAGGGAACTCCGCCATCTGGACAGCCGGGTCCGCTATTTAAACAAGCAGCTGAAGTACGCGGAAGTCATCGAAACGGTCAACGACGGCAAGGTCAACCTGGGCAAGCAGGTGGAAATCCGCTATGAGGACGACAAGGAAGTCGAAGAATACCGGATCGTCGGCCGGATGGAAGAGGCCGTAGGCGACGAAAAACTGCCTTTTGACTCGCCTTTGGGCCATGCCTTGATGAAGCACAAGGCCGGAGACCGGGTGACGGTGGAAGCGCCGATGGGCAATTATGAAGTGACCATTTTGTCGGTCAAGTAGAAAAAACAAAAAAAACGTTTCGCCTGGTGATATGACCCCCGAAATTAGGACACTAATTTCG
>NZ_BOCG01000346.1 GCF_016587775.1 Lactobacillus nasalidis
AGCAAAAAAGCCGCGATGTAGCTGACGGCCACGGCCGCCCCGCTGACCAGCAGGCCTTCAGCGAAAGAGGTCAGCTGCGAGGCTGTCAGCCGGCTGACGACCGAAGTGAAGATCGAAGCTGGCAGGGCGATCTTCATGATCAGTTTGGAGATGTCCCCGCTGAAGCTTTCCTTGAACCATTTCTGCTGACTCAGCAAGTATCCGATCAAGACGATGACCACGATCGGAAAAATGCTCTTCAATACCTCCAATAAAATGTACATGTTATCACCTACCGACTCACTTTTTTAGTAAACTGGTTCCCACTTGAACGACTTCACGCATGCCTCAACATCGGTGCAGTCATTGCGGTTCAGCCCTTCTTCCTTTGCTTCCCGCGCCACGGCAAAAGCCACGGTTTCCGAGAACTGGTCCAGCTTGGAGACTGGCGGCAGAACGGCAGCGCCGGCTTCGCCTGGGTCAACGATCCCGCCGATTGAGTGGGCGGCAACGGAAATCATTTCATCAGTCAAAAGCTTGGCGCCGGAAGCAATCACGCCCAGGCCCAGGCCAGGGTAGATCAAAGCGTTGTTGGCCTGGCCGATTTCGTAGCTGACGCCCTTGTATTCGACAGGCGCGGACGGAACCCCGGTAGCAACCAATGCCCGGCCGTCAGTCCAGCGGATCAGGTCTGCGGCAGTGGCTTCAGCCAGTTCGGTCGGGTTGCTGATCGGGAAGATGATCGGCCGCTTGGTGTGGGCAGCCATTTCCTTGACGATGTCTTCCGTGAAGGCGCCGCCCTTGGTTGAAGTGCCGACCAGGATGGTTGGGTGAATGGCCTTGACCGCGGCTTCCAGGCTGGTCAGCTCAGCAGCATTGCTGAATTCTGACCGCTTGCGGGCAAAAGGCTTCTGTTCTGGAGTCAGGTCGTCCATGTCGTCAAAAAGCAGCCCCTGCCGGTCAACCAGGTAGAAGTGGTCGCGGGCATCTTTTTCGCTCAAGCCCTGGTCCAGCATTTCCTGGTAGATCCGCTTGGCAATCCCGCAGCCGGCGGTTCCGGCGCCAAAGCACATGTAGGTCTGGTCGGCCAGCTTTTCGCCGGAAATGTTCAAGCCACCCAGAATCCCGGCCAGGCAGATGATGCCCGTGCCTTCGATGTCGTCGTTGAAGACTGGGTACTGGTGAACGTACTTGTCGAGCAGCTTGGCCGCGTGGCCCCGGCCGAAGTCCTCAAAGTGCAGGTAAAGGCGCGGGAACATTTTTTCCACCAGAGCAACGAACTTGTCGACGAAGGCGTAGTAGGTCGCGTCGTCAACCCGCTTGTGGTGCAGGCCAACATAGCCGGAATCGCCGATCAGGCTTTGCCGGTTGGTACCAGCGTCCAGGACGACCGGCAAAACCCGCTTGGGATCCAGGCCGGCAGCCCCGGTGTAGACCATCAGCTTGCCGATTGAGATGCTGACGCCGTTGGAGCCCCAGTCGCCGATTCCCAAAATGGCTTCGGCGTCGGTG
>NZ_BOCG01000347.1 GCF_016587775.1 Lactobacillus nasalidis
GGCGGCTCCGGAATTTGCGGCCAAGGGAGCCGTAGCCTGCGACTGGGCCACGGCCCTGGCTGAACATGGCGACTTGGTTGAAAAGTACTTTGGCCGCGCCGCCAGCTTCCGGGAAAACCGCCTGCTGGCCGAGAACGTGGCCCAGATGAAGCAGGGTCTGTTCGTTTATGTGCCCAAGGGCGTCAAGCTGGCAGAGCCGCTGACCGTGACTTATCAGCAGGATGCCGGGAAAAAGCAGGACTTTGCCCTGCACGTTTTGCTGCTGGCAGACCAGGACGCCGAATTTTCTTATTTTGAAAAGGTCGTCAGCCGCGGCGGGGAAAAAGCCACGGCCAACCTGGTCGTGGAAATCTGCGCCTTGGCCGGCAGCCGGATCAAGTATGCCGGCATTGACCGCCTGGGGCAAAACATCACCGCCTACCTGAAACGGGTGGCCTGGGTCGGCCGGGACGCCAAGGTGGATTGGGCCATGGGGATGCTCAGCGACGGGCAGATTCTGGGCGACTATGACTCCAACCTTTACGGGCAGGGGGCAAAGGCGGAAATGAACGTGATCGCCATCACCATTGGCGACCAGGTCCAGGGCCTGAACACGGTCGTCAACAACTACGGCAAAAAGTCAGACGGCCACATCCTCCAGCACGGGGTGATCCTGCAGAAGTCCTGCCTGGTCTTCAACGGGATCGGCCACGTCATGAAGGGGGCCAAGGGGGCCAACGCCCAGCAGGAAAACCGGGTCTTGATGCTGTCGCGGTCGGCCAGAGGGGATGCCAACCCGATCTTGCTGATCGACGACAACGACGTTTTTGCCGGCCACGCGGCCAGCGTCGGGAGAGTCGACGAGCAGCAGCTCTACTACTTGATGAGCCGCGGCCTCTCCAAGCCGCTGGCTGAACGCCTGGTGATCCGCGGCTTTTTGGGGCCGGTGCTGACCAAGATTCCCGAGGCCAGCCGCCAGCCGCTGTTTGAAATGGTGGAAAGAAAGCTGATCGATGGACAAGAAATGGAATAAGATCCGGCAGGATTTTCCGCTTCTGGCGGAAAAAATGAACGGCGAGCCTCTGGCTTACCTGGACAACGCGGCCACCAGCCAGAAGCCCCGGGCCGTCATTGCCGCGATCAAGGATTTTTACGAAAAAGAGAACGCCAATATCTACCGGGGCACCTACGCCTTGTCGCAGGCGGCCACGGCAGCCTACGAGTCTGCCAGGAAAAAGCTGGCGGCCTTCATTGGCGCTGAAGC
>NZ_BOCG01000348.1 GCF_016587775.1 Lactobacillus nasalidis
CAAGGCCGACGACGCCCTGCCGGAGGACCCGAAGCTGGTCGACACGGCCCTGGGGGTCAGCGCCAAGACGCCGCCGACCTTCATCTTCCAGTCCTGGAACGACCCGATCTGCCTGCCAACCAATGCCATGGCCTATGAGGAGGCCCTGTTCAAAAACGGGGTCAAGTGCGAGGCCCACATGTTCGACATCGGCTACCATGGCTACTCCCTGGCCACGCCCGACCTGTCCACGGAGGACATTTTCTGGCAGGGCAACCCGCACACGGCCCGCTGGTTCGAAATGAGCCTGGAGTGGCTGGAGCACCTTTTTTCAGGGATCGACTATGACCAAAACAAGGGGAAGCTGACCCAGCTGTACCAATAGAATAAATGACAAAAGAGCTGCTTTGGCAGCTCTTTTTTCGTTTGATAGCGGTAACTGCTTGCATCTGTCCCAGCTTTTTCTATACTAAGCTTGTAGAAAAAATGACAGCGCTTCAGCTGTTTTAAGATGAGAATTCGAGGAAACAAAATGACAGCAGAACAAAACAAGCAGGCAAAAGAACCTTGGTGGAAGCAGGCGGTCATCTACCAGATCTACCCCAAGTCCTTCCAAGACACCAACGGCGACGGGATCGGCGACTTGCAGGGGATCATCAAGCGCCTGGACTATTTGCAGGGGCTGGGCATCGATGCCATCTGGCTCTGCCCGGTCTACAAGTCCCCGGGCGTTGACAACGGCTACGACATCGCCGACTACGAGGCCATCGACCCCCAGTACGGAAGCATGGCCGACATGGACGAACTGATCAGGGAGGCCAAGAAGCGGGGGATCAGAATCGTGATGGACCTGGTGGTCAACCATACGTCCGACCAGCACCCTTGGTTCATTGAAGCCCGCGAGCATCCGGATTCCCCGGAACATGACTACTACGTTTGGGCCGACAAGGCCAACGGCCTGCGCTCCATGTTCTCCGGCAGCGCCTGGGAATACGATGAGCAGCTTGGTCAGTACTACCTGCACTTGTTTGCCAAGCAGCAGCCGGACCTCAACTGGAAGAACCCGGCCCTAAGGCGGAAGGTCTACGACTTGATGAACTTCTGGATCGACAAGGGGATCGGGGGCTTCCGGATGGACGTGATTGAGCTGATCGGCAAGCAGCCAGAAAAAGAAATCACGGCCAACGGGCCCAAGCTGCACGAATATTTGCAGGAGATGCACCGGGAGACCTTTGGCGACCTGGACTTTTTGACCGTTGGGGAAACCTGGGGAGCAACTTTGGACAACGCGCCGCTTTACAGCGACCCGGACAGAAAAGAACTGTCCATGGTCTTCCAGTTTGAGTTTACCGAGCTGGACACGCAAAAGGGCAAGGAAAAGTGGGATACCCGGCAGCTTGACTACGGCGAACTGAAGGCCGTTTTGGCCAAGTGGCAGCGGCTGGACTTCAAGCACAGCTGGAACAGCCTCTTTTGGAACAACCATGACCTGCCGCGGATCGTCTCTCGCTTTGGCGATGACGGCCAGTACCGCGAGCGCAGCGCCAAGATGCTGGCAATCCTCCTGCACGGCCTGCGGGGAACGCCTTACATCTACCAGGGCGAGGAGATCGGCATGACCAACTGCCCGGTTTCTTCCATCGATGAGGTTGAAGACATTGAAGCCCGGCGGATGTACCAGGAGCGCCTGGCGCAGGGGAGCAGGAAAGAAGACCTGATCAAGGCCATCAATGCCCGCGGCCGGGACAACGCCCGGACTCCGATGCAGTGGGACGGGTCGGCTTCAGCTGGTTTCACCACTGGCCAGCCTTGGCTGGCGGTCAACCCGAACTGCCGTGAAATCAATGTTGCCCAGGCCCTGGAAGATCCAGATTCGATTTATTATTTCTATAAGAAGCTGATTGCCCTTCGCCACCAGGAGCGGATTTTGACCGATGGCTCTTTTGAGCTCTTGGAGACAGCTGACGGCGTGATGGCCTACCGGCGGGAAAACGCCGCTGACAAGTGGCTGATCGTCTGCAACTTGACCGGCAAAGAGCAGCAAGTGTCCTTGCCGGACAAGGTCAAGGAAGTCCTGCTGGCCAACGTTCCCGTTCCGGAAGATCTGGGGCGGGCCGTCCTGCCGGCTTACGGCGCCTTCATTGCCCGTTTGGAATAATAAACAATAATCTAAATTTGTGAAAGCGAATTTTTAAATTTGCAAGCAAGGCGGAATTTTGTGATAGAATCTACAAGTAGGAAGTGAAGACAGGAAAAAATTAGACTAGGAATCCTTGATGGGAGGAAAACTGCTTGAAGAGAACCGCTACTTTAGAAGATGTGGCGCGCAAGGCCCACGTGTCGAAGATGACTGTTTCGCGGGTGATCAATCACCCCGAACTGGTTGCCCCGGAGCTGCAGGTCGTCGTTGAAGACGCCATGCACAAACTGAACTATCATCCCAACAACGCGGCCCGGGCCCTGGCCAAGAACCTGACCAGCGTGGTCAAGTTCGTCATTCTGGAAGACATCGATCAGACTGATCCGTACTTTACCAACGTTCTGTTCGGCATGGCAACCGAACTGAAGAAGAAGAACTACTCGCTGCAGCTGCTCTTGAAGGGGAGCCAGCTGGACCAGGGGGCGGCTGACGGCTACGTGATCACTGGCGCCAGAACCGCTGATTACGCCATGCTCAATGAGCTCAAGCAGCCTTTCGTTCTTTTTGGAGAAAACCGGGGCGGCTACGACTTCGTTGACACCAACAACCTGCTCGGTGAGACGATGGCGACCAAGTACGCCTTGAAGGCCGGCTACCGGAACGTAGTCTTTATCGGCATCGACGTCCGCGAGGCCTTTGAATTCTCCAGAGAAGCAGGGTACGTCAACACCATGCAGCAAAGCAAGAAGATTCCGAGCGTCTTTCGGGTGGACAACAGCGCGGCCGCGGCCCGCGAGTTCATCCAGGAGCACCTGGGCGAATTTCCGAAGAACACCTGCTTTGCCTGCGCCAGCGACCGGATCGCCATGGGCCTGATCCAGGGGCTGGTGGAAGCGGAAGCCAAGATTCCGGAAGACTTTGGCGTCATCGGCTATGACGGGGTAATGCTGGACAAGCTGTCCTCCCCGACGATCACGACCGTCAAGCAGAACCTGTGGGTCATCGGCGAGAAGCTGGCCGAACTGATTCTGCGCAAAATTTCGCAAAATGGCGCCCCGCAGGGCGAGGTCTTTATCGACCCGACCCTGAGCGAGGCCGAATCAACCAAATAGGCAAAAAGCATCCCTGCGGGGATGCTTTTTTGCGCTTTTGTTACCGATAACAAGCAGGGCAGGCTTGTAAGCGCTAACTGTCATCTGCTTAAATTTTTACTGGAGGAAAACGAATTATGACACAGCAGGATGCATGGCAAAAAAATGCCATTATTTATCAGATCTACCCGAAATCATTTCAAGACAGCAACGGCGACGGCATCGGCGACTTGAACGGCGTCCGCCAGCGGATTCCCTACTTAAAGCAGCTGGGAATCAATGCCGTTTGGCTGAACCCGATCTACCAGTCGCCAGGCGTTGACAACGGCTACGACGTCAGCGACTACTACCAGATCGACCCGGTCATGGGAACCATGGCAGACTTTGAAGCGCTCGTGGCCGATTTGCACCAGGCCGGGATCAAGCTGATCATGGACTTCGTCTTAAACCACACGTCCGACCAGCACCCCTGGTTCAAAGCCGCCTGTGCTGACCCGGCCAGCCCTTACCGGGACTACTACATTTTTGCCGGCAAAGACGGCGTCCGGCCCAACAACTGGGGCAGCTTCTTTGGCGGCAGCTGCTGGGCAGCCGA
>NZ_BOCG01000349.1 GCF_016587775.1 Lactobacillus nasalidis
GACAAACAAAAAAGCTTCTTTCGCCAAAGCTAGGCAAAAGAAGCAGCCGGCCAGGGCCGGCGTCTCCTAATACCTATAGTCCGGAGTTTACGGCTCCGGGTAGAGACTGCCGCCCGTATCGCGGCGATATATAAGTAAAGAAACATTTGTTAAGTTATTGCTAAATCTTACAGCAAAAACCGAATTAATTCAATTGAATTTGCTAAAAAATTGCTGATTTGGCTCAAAAAGGCCCTAAAGATTAAAAACAACAGTGAAAGATTCGTTTTTTGTTGACCTGGCGGCAAAAAACGTGTAAAGTTGATTAATTAAAAAGTATCAGCGATTATTTTGAAAGGATGAAATCATGTCTTTGTGGGAAACCAAATTTGCTAAAGAAGGTATTACTTTTGACGATGTGCTCTTGATCCCAGCTGAAAGTCACGTTCTGCCAAACGAAGTCGACTTGTCAACCCAGCTGGCACCAAATTTGAAGTTAAACATTCCTTTGATCTCCGCGGGGATGGATACGGTAACTGAAGGCAAGATGGCTGCAGCCATGGCAAAGATGGGTGGCCTTGGGGTAATCCACAAGAACCTTTCAATCCAGGCCCAAGCTGATGAAGTCCGCTTGGCCAAGAACACGCCGGTGACCGCCGAAGACACGCACGCGGCTGTTGACAAGGACGGCAAGCTGCTGGTAGCTGCTGCTGTCGGGGTAACCAGCGACACCTTTGAAAGAGCCGAAGCCTTGTTTGAAGCCGGTGCTGACGCGATCGTCATCGACACGGCTCACGGCCACTCAGCCGGCGT
>NZ_BOCG01000350.1 GCF_016587775.1 Lactobacillus nasalidis
AAGAGGCCGACCCGTCCAGCATGCTCAACTTCTACCGGCAGCTTTTAAAATTGAAGCAGACGCCGCTGTTCACAAACGGCAGCTACTATCTGCTGGACACCAAGCCTGAGCTTTTGGTCTACCAGCGCGAGCTTGCCGGCGAGCGGGCCTTGGTAGTCGTCTCCCTCAGCGCCAAGAAGGAGCACCTGAGCTTGCCGGAAGAACTGACCCCGGTCTTGACGGCTGGCAATCTCAACCTGCAAGGCAAGGAACTGACCCTGATGCCTTTTGCCGGGGCCGTTTTGCAAAAAACGCAAAATAACAGAAGAGAAAAATAAAGCAACAAACAAAACAAACAACGTGATGATGATTTTTTAACGAGGAAACAGAAAAAATGCAAACAGCAGCAGTTAGACACAGACCTGAAAGCGAAGATTGCTACCTGGTGACGACGGAGACCATGAAGCTGCGCCTGCACACGGGCCGCGACGTCAAGGAAGTTTACGTCCACTATTGCGACGTCCATGAGCCTTTGACCAAGTTGAAAAAGCAGGCTATGACCCTGGCTGGCCACGGCCAAGTCAACGACTACTGGGAAACGGCAGTGACTCTGCCTTTGCACCGGGCCCAGTACGTCTTTGAAATTCACGGCCAAGACGGCGAGGAATGGGTTTACGGCGACCGGGGCTTCAGAAAGAATGAAGCAGCAACTTACGAGGACCCGAACAACTACTTCAAGCTCCCTTACTTCCACGCAATCGACATGACCAAGAGCCCGGACTGGGTCAAGGAGACGGTCTGGTACCAGATCTTCCCGGAGCGTTTTGCCAACGGGGACAAGAGCAATGACCCAGCAGGCGTCAAGGATTGGAATCCAAGTGACCACCCGGGCCGGGAAGACTTCTACGGCGGCGACCTGCAAGGGGTCTTGGACCACTTGGACTACCTGAAGGAATTGGGCATCAACGGCCTGTACTTCTGCCCGATCTTCAAGGCCAGCTCCAACCACAAGTACGACACGATCGACTACCTGGAAATCGACCCGGACTTTGGCGACAAGCAGCTCTTTGCCCGCCTGGTCAACGAAGCCCACGCCCGGGGGATGCACGTCATGCTGGACGCGGTCTTCAACCACATGGGCGACTCTTCCATGCAGTGGCAGGACGTCGTGAAAAACGGGGCCAAGTCCCGCTTCGCCGACTGGTTCCACATCAACCGCTTCCCGGTTGAACCCTACGACCCGCAAGACCCAAGCTACGAGACTTTTGCTTTTGAAAAGCACATGCCGAAGCTGAACACCGCCAATCCGGAAGTCGTGGACTACCTGTTGACGATCGCGACCTACTGGGTCAAGGAATTCGACATCGATGCCTGGCGGCTGGACGTGGCTGATGAAGTCGACCACCAATTCTGGAAGAAGTTCAAGGCCGCCGTTACGGCCATCAAACCCGACTTCTACGTCTTGGGCGAATCCTGGCACTCCAGCCAGTCCTGGCTGAACGGGGACGAATTCTCCGGCACCATGAACTACCCGTTTACGGGCCAGATTGCCGACCACTTCCTCAAGGGCAGCCAAGACGCCAAGACCATGACGGAACTTTTGACCGACCAGCTCTTCTTATACAGAGAGCAGAGCAACTCGGCCATGCTGAACGTGCTGGACTCCCATGACACGGCCCGGATCAAGACCGTGGCCGGGGAAGACGAGGACAAGGCCCTGCAGGCTCTGGCCTTCACCTTCATTCAGACCGGGTCGCCATGCATCTACTACGGGACGGAAATGGGCATGAGCGGCGACAACGACCCTGACTGCCGCAAGCCGATGGACTGGAGCCAAAAGGGCAGTCCGGTCTGGCAGGCGGTCCAAGCCATCATCGCCTTCCGCCGCCAGCATTGGGAAAGCCTGAGCAAGGGGCAGACCTGGCTGGAAGTTGCCGACAACGGCCTGATCCATGTCAAGCGGACCGGCAAGGAAACGGTCGAGGGCTGGTTCAACACGACCGGCCAGGCCGTCAGCTTAAGCGCGGCCGCGGCTTTAAGCCGGGGCTACGACGGCAAGCAGCTGGAAAACAAGGGCTATGTCCTGATCGTGAAATAGATGCTGTTAACGGTAACATAAAAATAGTTCTTGTTAGCGTTTGCACATTAGCTGATAATGATTACAGAATGATTTGAGCGAGGAAGAATAGCGATGAAAAGAATTTTTGAAATTGATCCCTGGAAATTAACCAGTCACACTTTTTCAAAAGAAGACAAGCGCCTTCAAGAAAGTATGACTTCAATCGGCAACGAATACATGGGCCTGCGCGGCAACTTTGAAGAAGGCTACAGCGGCGACAGTTTGAAAGGCACCTATTACGCCGGCGTCTGGTTCCCGGACAAGACCCGGGTCGGCTGGTGGAAGAACGGCTACCCGGACTACTTCGGCAAGACCCTGAACGCGCCAAGCTTCATTGACCTGCCAGTCATGATCAACGGCCACAAGCTGGACCTGGCAACTGATGAAATCAGCGACTTCAGCTTGAGTCTGGACATGCATCAAGGTTTGCTTACAAGAAGTTTTGTTTATGAAGGCGGGGACTGCCGGGTTCGGTTTACTTTCACCCGCTTCCTTAGTTCAGTAGTCAAAGAAGCTGCCTTGATCAAGGTCAAGGCCACGGTCTTGGACGGGGAAGCCGACCTGCGGATCGCCAGCCGCCTAAACGGCAACGTGGTCAACGAAGACAGCAACTACGAGGAAAGCTTCTGGGATGCCTTGAATGAAGACGCAAGCGGC
>NZ_BOCG01000351.1 GCF_016587775.1 Lactobacillus nasalidis
GTCATGCGGCAGGGCAAGCTGCACGAGCCGATCAGCTACAGTTTCACTTCCAGCGACGGCAGCCGCTGGCTCCTCAAGGTTGCCCCGAAAAACGGCTGGAACTACAACAAGCAGGGCTGGTTCCTGGGCTACATTGTGATCATCGACTTCGCGATCGCGGGCTTGATGCTTTGGGTCATCAGCCGGCGGATCAGCGGCCGGATTCTGGAAAAAGAAGCCACCCTTGATCCCCTTACCCAGGCCCTCAACCGGCAGGGTTTTGACTGGCGCTTAAAGAGCCTTTCAAGCAAAAAGCAGCCGGCAACCACGGTCATCATGCTCGACATCGACGACTTCAAGTCGATCAACGACGTCTTCGGCCACCAGACCGGGGACGCGGTCCTGGTGCAGCTGACCAAGAACCTGAAGCAGTGCTTCGGCCCTTCGGCCATCATCGGCCGCAACGGCGGGGACGAATTCGTCATCGCCCTGGCCGGCGGAATGGACAAGAACCGGGACCAGATCAAGCGCCTGTCGAGCATGGAGCAGGAAGTCAATTTTGGCCGGGACGTCATTCCCTTCTCGGTTTCCATTGGCTACAGCGAATTCCCTGGCCAGGCCAAGGACTATGAAGAAGCCTTGAAGTTTGCCGACGCGGCCCTGTACGAGGTCAAGATCGCCGGCAAGAACAACTTCGCCAGCTACAAGTCCAGCCTGTCGGGCAAGAAGCACCACAACCAGCTGGGCCTGGGCCTCAGAGCCCTGGCGGCCGGCGATCCGACCCCGCTCATGGTCATTCAGCTCAAGAGCCGGGAGGCCATCTACGTCAACAAGAGTCTGCTGGAACTGTTCGGCTGCGAACTGTCGGCAGAATTCTACGACTATTATGGCCAGACCCTGCTCAACCTGCTTTCCCCGGGCGACCGGGACCGGGTCGAGGAAGAGTTCACGGACTTCACCACGTCAGCTGAAGACGAGGAGCGCTTCCGGACCGACTGCCAGATCATGACGGCTGACGCCCGCACCCTGCGGGTCCGCTGCGACATGAAGTATTCAGTCAACCAGCGCTACGGCGTCCTGGTTTATATCAGTTTTATTTTGAGCTAGGAGAGAAAAAATGGCTGAAGAAGAGCAAAAATTAAACATTCCCAACCTGCAGATCTTGGGCCAAGATGACAGCCCGCTGTTTCAAGGAGCCGGCAGCGATGCCAAGTCTGTCGTTTATCCTAAGCAGTTCGCCAAGCATCCTGCCTTTAGGAAAGTTTTTCAGCCGGGCAAGCTGACTTTCGGCTTGATGGCGCCTTTCAAGGGCTACCCGGACTGCCAGATCCCCGACGTCAGCGACCTCTTTGACTGCGCCAAGGCAGCTGAAGACGCCGGCTTTGACGCCCTGTGGATCCGGGACGTGCCTTTCTAT
>NZ_BOCG01000352.1 GCF_016587775.1 Lactobacillus nasalidis
TGTGGGCCTTGCCTAAAAGCAGCATGCAGAGTCTTGACTGCCCGATCCCGCCGCCGATAGAGTATGGCAGCTCGCCTTTTAACAGGGCCTGGTGGAAAGGCAGGTCCAGCCGGTCTTCAGCAGCTGCCAGTTTCAGCTGCTTTTTCAACCGGTCTTCATCAACCCGGATGCCCATGCTGCTGACTTCAAAGGCCCGCTGAAGCGGTTCATACCAGAAGAGCAGGTCGCCGTTCAAAGTCCAGTCATCGTAGTCAGGCGCCCGCAGGTCATGCGGCTTCTTTGACAAAGGCAATGCACCGCCAATGTGTTCCAAAAAGACCGCGCCGCGCTCCTTGCAGATCTTGTCTTCGCGTTCGCTTGGCGTCAAAGACGGCCAGCGGGCTTCCAGCTCTTCGCTGGTCACGAAACTGATTTCCTCTGGCAGGTGGTAGGCCGCCTGAGGGTAAAGGGCCCGGACGTGGTATTCCATGCCCTTGATGGTTTCAAAGATCCGCTGAACGGTCTGGCGGAGGGTTTCTTCAGTCCGCTCGCTCTTGTCGATGACCTTTTCCCAGTCCCACTGGTCGACGTAAACGGAGTGAAGGTTGTCCAGGACTTCTTCGTCTTTTCTGATGGCGTTCATGTTGGTGAACAGGCCTTCACCGCGGCTGAAGCCGTAGTGCTTGAGGGCCCAGCGCTTCCACTTGGCCAGGGAGTGAACGATCTGCAGCTCGCCTTCGTCGCCGTCATGCAGGGTGAAGGAAACGGGCTTTTCCCAGCCGGAGAGGTTGTCGTTCAAGCCGGAAGACTTTTTGACGAACATGGGCGCGGAAATTCTCTCCAGATTCATCGCGGTGCCAAATTCGGCCTGGAAAGTTTCTCTGATATAACGGATTGCCTTTTCGGTTTCGCGAATGGTCATTTTCGGATCATAATCGCTTGGTATAACTAATTTAGCCATATCTTTTGCCTTTAACACTAAAAATTACAGGGGAACAAAAAGAGCCTTTCATCCCCAGCTGACTTGACTAGGGACGAAAGGCTTCTTTCCGCGGTACCACCCACCTTGTTCATAATTGAACCACTTCGAGCACCAACATGCTCTAGCAGGGTAACGTCCTGCAGGCGGCACGGCTTACTGTGACTTCAGCCGGCGATCTGGAAAAAGTGTTATTCAGAAAGCCAGGGTCTGTTGCCATTTCACCAGCCGGCAACTCTCTAAAAGATTGTGCTTTCTTACTCGTCTTCTTCATCTTTGCGTTATTTGATTAAGTAAAATTCTAATACGGATTTAATTTTTGTCAAGATCTGGAGCAAAAAAATTATTTTTTAAAGATCAGGCCTTTTTTCTTGAGCAAGTAGACGGCGGCAGCAATGACCACAAAGACCAGCAAGATGATCATGCTGATGCCTTCAAATTCCTGCACGACTTGCTGGTAGGCGCTGCCGGCAAAGCGGCCGGCGTAGATCAAGACCGTGTTCCAGATTGCCGTACCCAGGATGGTGTAGAAGCTGAAATTGAGCAGCGAGAACCGGCTCATTCCGGCAGGCAGGGAAATCAAGCTGCGGACGACGGGTATGAAGCGGCCGAAAAAGGTGGCCGTCCGGCCATGGGCATTGAAGTAGGATTCGGTCTTGGCGACTTTTTCTGGAGAAAGGCCGAAGCGGCGGCCGATCTTGCTGCTGGCAAAGTGGTTGAGGCGTTCTTTATCAAAGATGCTGCCGACCCAGTAGAGCACGAGGGCGCCGATAAAGGCGCCGGCTGTGGCCGCGACAATCGCGCCTGGGATTG
>NZ_BOCG01000353.1 GCF_016587775.1 Lactobacillus nasalidis
CGGCGACCGGCGGCACAAGCCAAGCCGCAACAACCGCGGCCAGCGGCTGGGGCAAAGCGAGCGGGGCAACCGCCGGCGGCCAAACCGCTAGAAAATAAGCGGGAGGATTTTTTATGAAACAAAAAGCCAAGGATGAAAATGTCCTCGCGCAGAACCGGCAAGCCCGGCACGACTACTTCATCAAGGACACTTATGAAGCCGGGATTGCTTTGACGGGGACGGAAATCAAGTCAGTCAGAGCCCGGCACGTGACCTTGCGTGACGGCTACGTGCAGATCATCAACGGGTCGGCCTTCTTGGAAAACGTGCATATTGACGAGTACAAGGAAGGCAACCGCTACAACCATGATCCGCTCAGAAGCCGCCGGCTCCTTTTGCACAAGAAGGAGATCGCCAAATTGGCCGATGTCAAAGCCCAAAAGGGGATGACCATCGTGCCGCTGAAGGTCTACTTGAAGCACGGCTTTGCCAAGGTCTTGATTGGCGTGGCGCAGGGTAAGAAAGAATACGACAAGCGCGAAACGATCAAGAAGCGCGACCAAGACCGGGAATTGCGCAGAAAATACAGAATTTAGAGAATCCGCCGAAAGGCGGATTTTTTTGTTTCGTTTTATATTTGCGTATTGAAATAGATTTATTAGTTTTTTGTAGAAATGTGTTGGAAATTGTTTGAGAGAGATGTAAAATTATTTTTGAAAAAGGACAGGTTGAAGTATGAAAAGAGGTTTAGATAATGGAAAAGATAAAAGCACTATGGAGGATTCCAGACAAGTTTCATGGTAGGCGCAAGTGATGAAAAAATTGACAAGAAATCCTTTCAGCCTTTCAGCGCTGGTTGGATTGTTGCTAGTTGAATATTTCAATTTCCTTTACTTAGCTGTTTTCAGCTTGGTAAGTCAAAAAGCGGCGAATGCTCGGGTGAATTGGGCGGTCAAGAATCTTTTGGAAGATTCTGCCAGTTCTTTTTCTATCCTCGCTTTTGCCAGCATCGCGGCGCTCTTGGTGATTTACCATTTGTGCAAAAAAGGGCAAAAAGAAAGAAGAATCAGAATCATCGTCGGTTCGACCCAGCGGGAGCAATACCTAGCAGGGGAGATCGTGATTTTTGGGGCTGATTTGCTGACCTTTGTCTTGGCGTTTTGGGGAATGAGCTATTTGACTGGTCATAATGAAGGAGGGGCTTGGCGAGAATTCATTTTAGCCGGTGGTCTGCATACTGTGGTTTTACTGCTGTGGTGGCCGTTTTTGGTTAAGGTGATCGATCGTTAAGGCAAAAGCAAGTGTATTTCGAATTTATCAAGAACGTATTTTTAAAGAAAGTGGTTTTGACCCTGCTGACCTTGCTATGCTTGGTTTCTTTTGGCTTCATCAGCTATCACTTGCTGCGGTCAAACTTATACGTTATAAACAACGAGCGTAGCCTGCAGACCTTGGTTAAGCGGAAAGTCTATGTTGGCAATGACCAATCGACCGGGAAGCAGTTCAGTCGGAATTTTAAGCAAAAGAATCTGGCTAAGACCAATGCCCACGCACGTAAAGTTTTTGCTTATCTGGATAAAAATTACCACTATTCCTTGAGATGGTCTTTTGACTCAAACTTGAATAATGGTGATTCCGTCAGCATCGATACGGTCAATAGCAATTTCTTTAAGTTTTACCTGCTTCACATAGCAGCGGGCCGCAAGTTCAATTCGGCCGACTATGCAAGCAGCAGCAGCTCTATTCCTGTCTTGGTCGGAGCCAATGTTGCCAAGAGTCAGCCTTTGGGCAGCAAATTTACTGCAGTAAACTCTTCTTCCGGGAAAAAGGAGCACTACCAGGTGGTTGGTGTCTTGCAGCAAAACGCGAACGTGCCTTCAGTGTATTTGCTGGACAACCAGAATTATTTGAACAACACCATCATCCGGCCGCTAAGGCAGGCCGATAAAGCAAGTGTAACGGCTGCGCAGCTGCTTGCGGCCGCTCAGGACTTGATTGTTTTTGACAGCAGCCGGGCAGAATTGGCCAAGTTGACGCGCAAATTCAACCAAGGAAATTTTTTCAAGATTCGTTTTATTTCAGTTGAGAAAAATATTTCCGACTTCTATGCCAGCTATAAAGGTACGGCCATCATGTTCGCGGTCTTCTCGCTGGCCATCATGGCAGTCGCAGTTCTGATTATCGTTTGGAACACTTGGAACTGCCTGAATGAGGAGCAGAGTGAAATCGCACTGAGAATTTCGCTGGGCATGCGGCAAAAGGACGTATTAACAGCAGCGATCATCTACCAACTGGTAATTGACATTTTGGCAATCGTGCCGGTATTGCTGTATGCTGGTTCTTATTCCAAGATGCTGGCTGCCAGCTCGGTCGGCAGCAGTTCGCAGATAGTGCTGAATGGCTTGCTGCCAAGAGCTGAAACGGCAAGCTTGTTGATTTCTTTTGTCTTGATGCTGTTGATTACTGTTTTTGCCATTGCGTTGGTAGCTGCCAGCTTTAATCGCAAGCCGCTTGCGCTGCAGATGGGGGACGAATGATGTATTCGGTGAGAATTACAGATCTTGAAAAAAAGTTTAAAAACGGCCGGAAAATTTTTTCCGGCTTGAATCTGGAACTTGAAGAAGCGTCTTTGACAGCCCTGGTTGGCGCGTCTGGTGAAGGGAAAACTACGCTTTTAAATGTGATCGGTCTTTTGGACACGGATTACGCTGGGCAAGTTGAGTTGTTTGGGCAAAAAGCCAGCGAGCTCAATCAAGCTGAAATGGCCCGCCTGCGAAACCAGCAAATCGGTTTTATCCTGCAGGAACCTTTGTTGATCAAAAACATGAACGTCAGGGACAATATTTTGCTGCCGACTGTTTACCTAGACAAAGGGCTGCGCAAGAGCAAGGACTACTACTTGAAAAGAGCTGAAAAGCTGGCTGAGCAACTGGGCGTCAGCCAAGTTTTAAGCCAAAAGCCGGCGACATTGTCAGGCGGGCAAAAGCAGCGGGTGACCGCGATCCGTGCCTTGATCAATGAATTTTGGCGGATGAGCCAACCGGATCGCTGGATGAAGAAAACGCGGAAATCATCATGAACCTGTTGAAAGAGCTCAGCCGGGAGGGGAAAACTGTTTTCACGGTTACGCATGATTCGCATATTGCCAGCCAGCACAATAAAGTGCTGCAGCTGAAAAATGGAAATATTATAGTAAAGGAGAATTGACGATGGGCTTTTGGATGATGCTTTTGTCTGGCTTGATTGGCCTGGCTTTGGTGATTTACGCTTTCAAAAAAGAGCTGCCAAAAGGGCAAAAAATTGCTTTTTGGGTGATCGGCGCCGTTTTGCTGGTCTTCGCCGTAGCCTTGGCTCTGCCAAACGGCTTGCAGCTGTAGTTAATTAAATTAAGTCAAAAAATAGACACTGGCCAAAGCCAGTGTCTTTTTCTTTGCAAAAATTGCTGTAGGGCTATTTTCCGAAATATTTTTCGCCATTGCGAAATACTTTTCACAATCTGAAATATGGTTCTTTGTTTTCGTAAACGCTTTACATATCTGGAAGCGGTGCCATAATAGGATATGTAAGCTAGCTCACGGAAGGCGGGGCGCCCAAAAGACCTCGCGTGATGAAACAATGTCTTTTGTAAGGAGCAATTGATTTATGTCAGACAAGAAATTTTCAGTAGTTATTGCCGGTGGTGGCAGTACCTTCACCCCTGGCTTTGTCATCAGCCTTTGTGCCAACCAAGACAAGCTTCCCCTACGGAAACTGAAATTGTACGACATCGACGCCGACCGGCAAAAGAAGATCGGTGACGCTTGTGCCATCATCGTTAAGGAAAAGGCACCGCAAGTCGAATTCGAATACACGACTGACCCTGAAGAAGCCTTCACTGACGTCGACTTCGTCTTGGGCTCAATCAGAGTCGGCAAGTACGAAATGCGCAGCCAGGATGAAAAGATTCCTTTGAAATATGGGGTCAACGGCCAGGAAACCACCGGCCCCGGAGGCATGGCTTACGGTTTGCGGTCAATTCCGGCAATCATTGAAATCATCGACTTCATGGAGAAGTATTCGCCGAATGCCTGGATGGTCAACTACTCCAACACGATCGCGATTGTTTCTGAAGCCTGCCGGCGTTTCCGTCCAAACTCCAAGGTCGTCAATATCTGCGACATGCCGATCGACGACATGGGTAGAATGGCTGCCATTGCCGGACTCAAGAGCTTCAAGGACCTTGACTTCACCTACTACGGCCTGAACCACTTCGGCTGGTGGAAGAGCGTCACCAACAAGAAGACCGGCGAAGACCTGATGCCGCTTTTGAAAGACTACGTCAAGAAGAACGGCTACTACGTAGGCGGGGACTTCGACAAGGAAACCGAAGCCAGCTGGGTCGCAACCTTCAAGAAGGTTGCCGACTGCTACGCCTTGGACCCGACGACTCTGCCAAACAACTACATGCAGTACTACTACTTCCCGAAATACGAAGTGGAAAATGCCAACCCGCACTACACCAGAACCGACGAAATCCTGGAATACCGCCAAAAGATCGTCTTCGGTGAATGTGCCCGGATCGTCAAGGAAGGCACGGCCAAGGGCAACCTTTGGGAAAGCGAAGTGCACTCCAACTACATCATTGACATCTGCCATGCGATTGCCTTCAACACCCACGAGAAGTACCTGGCCAACATCCCGAACAACGGGGCCATCTGCAACTTCCCGGACGACGCCATCGTCGAAGTGCCTTGCCTCTTCGGTTCAGACGGCGTGCAGCCGCTGGTTGTCGGTGAAGCCGGCCGCTTCCAACTGGGTCTGATGATGGAACAAGTCACCTGCGAAAAGCTGGTCGTCGACGCTTACGAGCAAAAGTCCTACATCAAGATGCTGCAGGCCTTTACTCTGAACAAGACCGTGCCAGACGCAACCGTGGCCAAGAAGATCCTGGACGACATGATGGTTGTCAACAAGCCTTACTGGCCGGACTTGAAGTAGTCAGAATGAATTGAAATAAAAAACAAAAAGATACATGAAATAAGCAACGAAAGAGCTGGCGGGGATCAGCCCGCAGCTTTTTGAAGGGAGGAAGATTGCTTATGATGCAGAAACTGCAGAAATTCGGGGCGGCGATGTTCGTGCCTGTCCTGCTTTTCTCTTTCGCCGGTATCGTGGTTGCCTTGACCAGCCTCTTCAACAACCCGTTGATTTTTGGCTCCCTGGCAAACACCAATACCTTCTGGTACGGCCTTTGGGACACCGTCCAACAAGGTGGCTGGACCGTCTTCAACCAGGTCGACATGCTCTTCGTCGTCGGCCTGCCGATCGGCCTTGCCAAGAAAGCCCACGGCCGGGCAGCGATGGAAGCCATCGTTACCTACTGGACCTTTAACTACTTTATCGCTGGTTTCTTGACTCACTGGGGCTCATTCTTCGGTGTCAAGGACTACGTTAAGACGCAAATCGTTGCCAACTCAACCAACAACGGTTTGACGATGATCGCCGGGATCAAGACCCTGGACACCAGTATCGTTGGTTCCCTGGTCATCGCCGGCATCGTGGTCTGGCTGCACAACCGCTACTTTGACAAGAAATTGCCGGACTTCCTGGGGACCTTCCAGGGTTCAGCCTTCGTCGTTATCTTAGGCTTTGTGGCCATGTTCCCAGTTGCCTTCCTGACCTGCCTTGTTTGGCCAAAGGTACAAATGGGCATCACTGCTTTGCAGGAATTCATGGCTTCCAGCGGCCTGATCGGGGTCTGGATCTTCAACTTCTTGAACCGGGTTCTGATTCCAACTGGCCTGCACCACCTGGTCTACATTCCGTTCCAATACGGTCCGGCCGTTGTTGCCGGAGGCTTGCAGCCATGGTGGCTCAAGCACCTGACTGCCTTTGCTGAAAGCACCAAGAGCTTGAAGAGCCTGGCTCCAAACATGGGCTTCATGCTTTACGGCAATGAAAAAGTCTTCCTGGTACCGGCCATCTGCCTGGCCTTCTACCACACCGCCAAGAAGAACAAGAAGAAGCAGACTTCAGCCTTGCTTTTGCCAGCTGCTTTGACTTCATTCCTGGCCGGGATTACTGAACCAGTTGACTTTACTTACCTGTTCGCTGCCCCGATCCTCTGGATCGTCTACTCAGTTCTGGCAGCGACGATGAACACTACCATGTACATCTTCGGCGTTGTCGGCCAAATGACTGACGGGGCCATCGGGATCGCCTCCATGAACTGGCTGCCTCTGTGGGCCAACCACTGGCACACTTACATGGCCCAGTTCATCATCGGTTTGATCTACGCCGCCATCATCTACTTCGTCTTCCGCTTCATGATCGTCAAGTTCAACTACGCTACCCCAGGCCGGGAAGCCGACGACCAGGAAGTCAAGCTGATGAACAAGAAGCAATACAAGGAAGCCAAGGCTGCTGAACAAGCTGCCGAAGCTGCCGGTGAAAACTCTTCTGACCCGTACATTGCCAGAGCCACTGCTTACACGACTCTCTTGGGCGGACCGGAAAACATTGCGGAAATCACTTCCTGTGCTACCCGTCTGCGGGTAACCGTCAAGGATCCTGACAAGGTCGGCGCCGACGCTGCCTTCAGAAAGAACAAGGCAGTCGGGGTTGTCCGTCACGGTGCCGCAATTCAAGTCATCGTCGGCCTGGACGTTGCCCAGGTTCTGGAAAGAATCGAAAGCATCATCGCCGACAGCGGCAATACCGTTGCCAAGGCCAAGGCTGACCCTGATGAAGAAAAAGCCACCGGCTACCTGGACTTGCTTGGCGGCAGAAGCAACATCAAGGACCTGACTTCCTGCTCAACCAGAGTAAGAGTTCACGTCTTTGACACCAAGAAGGTTGGCGCGGATGACGACTTCAAGAAATTCGGCGCCAGTGCCGTTGAAAAGCGGGACGACCAGGAAATCGACATCGTGGTCGGTTTGGAAGCCGAACGGGTTGTCGACAAGATGAAGGAAATTATGTAGGTTTATAAATTGGTCCAAGTCCATAAAAGTGCTATTCTGGTAACTAGATGAAAACGTCAACAAGTTAGCAGGAGGGAATCTTTTATGGCAGGATTGAAAGCACGAATTGTGGAAAAGTCGGGCAACCTGAATCCATCAGACAAGAAGGTTTTGAATTATTTGCTGAACAATGCTGCGGCCTGCAGCGAGCTCAGCCTGGCAAAACTGGCCAAGAAGCTTTACGTCTCTGAATCTGCTATTTTTCGCCTGTGCAAGAAGATTGGTCTAAGTGGCTACAGCGAACTGAAATATGAATTGGCAGACTTTTCCAAAGGGGAGAAGCGAATGGTCAAGCAGCAGGATACTTTTGCTGAGCGCCTGGTCAAAAACCTGCGTTCAGAACTGAGTTATTTCAGAACCCTGGATTTTGAGAGCTTTTATTCGACCCTGAATCAGACAAAAAACATCTACATTTACACCACTGGCTGGCAGCAGGCGTCAATCGCCAGCTATCTCTCCAATCAGCTGCTGGTGAATGTGGGCAAGCCAACGGTTGTCATGCCGTCGGCGGTCAGTGAGCTGAAAATGTCGAAGAGCTGGCTTCAGGATGGCGACCAGCTGATCGTGATCTCTTTTTTAGGAGAAGACCCAGACCTCTGCCAGCTGCTGGAAGAGCTGCATCTGCTCAATGAAAACCTGACGATCACGTCGCTGACGACGATCAAGGAAAGCCGGCTGGCGAGTCTGTCTGACTACAGTCTCTTCTTCCAGCCGAGCCTCTTCCATGAGAGCATCAGCACCAAGAACTGGGCCTTCAGTCCGGCTTACATCATGATTGATTTGTTGATTAACGGCTACTGCGAGTGGCTGAGAAAAGAGGATGAATAATGCAGGAAAAAGCTTTGAATTGGTTGGATCGGTTGACTAAATCTGCCGGACTCACGGCCCGGCGCATTATGAAGATCTATACCTTTGTCCTCTTTTTCGCGCCCCTGGCTTATCTCCTGCTTTTGCAGCTGCGGGCCGGGGCGGCCAAACAGTCGATCACTGACTTTATCGCAGCCAGTCCCGCGACTACGGTCTCGATCATCGTGGCTGCCGGCGACTTCCTGCTTGGCTACCTGTGCTGGATTGACGGCGGCGCGCTTTTGGCCGACCGGC
>NZ_BOCG01000354.1 GCF_016587775.1 Lactobacillus nasalidis
GTTTCCTGGGGCAGGCTCGTCCGCCCAGGGTAAGTCGGGACCTAAGGCGAGGCCGAGAGGCGTAGTCGATGGACAACAGGTTGAAATTCCTGTACTGCACCGAATCGTTATGAGCGATGGAGGGACGCAGGAGGCTAGCAGCGCGTGGTGCTGGATACCACGTTCAAGCGTCAAGTCTGAAAGCGAGTCAAATGCTTGCTTTCTCAAGGACAAGGCGTGATGAGGAGCGAAATCACAGTAGCGAAGGCTGCGACGTCACACTGCCGAGAAAAGCTTCTAGCCAGAGACGGTGCACCCGTACCGCAAACCGACACAGGTAGTCGAGGAGAGTATCCTCAGGTGAGCGAGAGAACTCTCGTTAAGGAACTCGGCA
>NZ_BOCG01000355.1 GCF_016587775.1 Lactobacillus nasalidis
GCACAAATACAAAGACCTAAATGAGATTGAACAAGCTATTCACAAATATATCGATTACTACAACAACGTAAGAATCAAAACAGGACGAAAAAACATGACCCCGATTGAATATCGGAATCATGTTCTAACAACCTTAACGGCGTAATACTAATTTGTCCCAATTTTGGGGGTCACATCACTAGTCGCATGACTAGCGGGCATTTTTGCATGGATTGACTAATTTGCGCTGACCGAGATGCGACGAAAGCGACCACTGCGATGATCAAAAGCAGCCAAAGCACGATCTGCCAGATCAAAGACAGGCTGATCCAGCCTTTCATCTGCTTGAGCTGGTCATCATTGCGCTTGGTGAACAGGTAAATAGCCGGCACCAGCCCAAAGATCGGCCAGACATAAGCGGCAACCAGGAGAATGATCAGCCAGACATTGTAGACAAAAGAATTCGAATCTTTCATTGTTTGTTCCTCCAGTACATGATCAATTCCCCTTCAGTATAACATAAGCGCCTTTTTTGAACAATCATGCGCTTTGGACTTTTTACTCTAGATAAGCATATTCAAAGTAGTAGCTGCCATTGTAGATCAAACCCTTGACCTTGGTATTCAGCATCCAGGCGCTGCCTGACTGCACCAGTGGCGTAACCCCTTGATCGGTCATCAGAATGTTTTCGGCTTTGGCCAGAAGCTTCATCCGCTGGCTGCTGGAAGAAACCGTCTTGGACTTGGCGATTAACTGGTCATACTGCTTGTTGGACCATTTGCCGGAATTGTAGCTGTTGGTCGAGGTCATGCAGTCCAAAAAAGAGATCGGGTCGGCGAAATCGGCGCTCCAGCCGCTCACGCAGGCTTCAAAATTGCCGCTGTCCATCTTGGAGAACTGGGACTTGGTCGGCAGGCTCTGCACCTTGACGGAGATCTGCTTGCCAAATGCCGTCTCCAGGGCGCTCTGGATGTATTCCCCGATTGCCTTGGAGCTGTCGTCGTCGGCCGTCAGCAAGGTGAAGGACAACTTCTGCAGCTTCAAGTCCTTCAAGGCTTCCTTAAAAGTCTTCTGAGCTAGTTTCTTGTGGTAGCTGGTGACCTGCTTGCTGGTCTTGCTCTGGGCCAGGTCGGTGAAGTCCTGGCCGTTCACCTTGGTCATGTCTGCTGCCGTAAAGGTCACAGCACCGGTAAAACCACCGCCCAAGGTCTTGGCCAGGGCCTGGCGGTTAAGAGCCATGGAGACCGCCTGGCGCAGCTTGCTGCTCTTGAATTTGGCCAATTTGGTGTTGAACTGCATGTAGGTCGTGCTGTTGTTCTTTCTGATCACGTAGCCGGCCTGCTTTTGCAGGTTCTTGGATGCCTGGGAGCTCAGGATCGCCGTATCCAGCTTGCCGTCCTGGTAGAGGTTGTAGGCAGTTGACGGCGACTTTTCAACCGTGAAGCTGACCTGCTGCAGCTTGACTGCCTGCTTGTTCCAATATGACTTGTTCTTGACGATCTTCCAAGACAGGTTTGAGCCGGTCCAGCCTTTTTGGACGAACGGGCCGTTAAAGACGGTCGTCTTGGATGAGGTGCCGAACTTGCTCCCGTATTTCTCAACCGCGTGTTGGTTTTCCGGGAAAAAGACTGGGAAAGCCATCAAAAGCTTGAAATATGGCAGCTTATGCTCCAGTTTAACGACCAGCTTGTACTTGCCGACCGCTTTGACGCCCAGGCTGCTGGCCTTTTTCTTGCCGGCCACGATCGCGTCAGCATTCTTGATGCCCGAGAAGATGTAGCTGTACTGGGATGCCGTCTTCGGGTTGACGGTCCGCTGCCAGGAGTAAACGAAGTCTTTCGCCAGGACGGGATCACCGTTGGACCATTTGGCATTCTTACGAAGAGTAAAGGTCCAGGTCAGCCCGTCCTTGCTCTGCACGGCCTTGGTTGCCAGGGCCTGCTTGACCTGGTTGTCCTTGCCCAGCTGGTAGAGCCCCTCCATTGTGTTTTCCATCTGCGTAAACGACGTTGAATCCGTTGCTTTGGACGGATCCATGGTGATGATTTCCGCTGACGTCATCCAGTTAAGTTCCTGCTTTGCTGACCCCTTGCTTTCCCCGCAGGCCGTCAAAAAGGCCCCCGAAAACAAAACGACAGCGCCAGCCAATAAAGATTTTCCCTTGTTCAATTCCAATACCTCGCACAAACAATTAACGGTTTCCAGTTAACGATGCCATTGGCGCGAACAGAAAAAACTTTACAGCAGCACTGCCACACAGGTCACAATTCCGATGCTTCTTATGCCTTCAAAGAGCCTGAGCATGACAAAATCCGGTTCGCCTTACCAACGACACCGTATCGCCTGCACGTGTTGATGCTTGCCTTTGTCATGCCCTGTACTCCTTTCCAGAATTCGTTTTCATTGATATGTTATCTATATTAGCACTCTAAGCTTTTTATGCAAGCCTTTTTGGCCAAAAAAGGATAAAAAAGAACTTTTTCCACCTGCCTTTGTTAAAAAGCACAAAAAAAAACGACTCCGAAGAGTCGTCTGAATATAGCGGTGATCGGGGTCGAACCGATACGTCCGTAATGGACACCAGATTTTGAGTCTGACGCGTCTGCCAATTCCGCCACACCGCCATGCTATTTCACTTATGGCCGCTAAGCCTAAGGCGGGGATCGGAGTCGAACCGACGATTAAGGTTTTGCAGACCTCTGCCTTACCACTTGGCTA
>NZ_BOCG01000356.1 GCF_016587775.1 Lactobacillus nasalidis
GGTTCACCCGGACTCCCCGCCACCTGGATTCCCCGGAAGTCCGGCAGCTTTTGCGGGGCGTGGCTGAGGGCCGGCAGGCCACCCGGCTGCCGGTCTTCGTCAAGCGGGCCGATGCCTACGGCCCCAAGTTCTGCTACCTGGGCCAAGCCCAGATCGATCCCGCCACTGTCCGCGAGGTCAGCTTAAAGGGCAAGAGCGCCGTGGGCCTGGACCTGGTCCTGCCCGACCCCCTGCCGGCCAAAATCGCCGACCAGCTTTTTGGCGAATAAAAAAGGCTTCCCAAGCGGGAAGCCTTTTAGTGTGCCCGTTTCATGACGCGGGCGGTAACGTCTTTCAAAGCAAAGTAGAGAATCGGCGTGCAGACCGCGGTTGAGCAGGAATTGATCACCGTGGCCAGCAGGCTCATGAAGGCGGCGACCAGGGCCGGCTGCAGGGCCGTCCCGGCCATCAGGGCCTCAACGACCGTCGTCGCGTAGGAGGTAAAAATCTTGGTTACCCCGGCGATGACCGCCAAAATAATGATGTTCTTCTTGCTGTCATCGTATTTCATGGCCTTGTAGACGCCTGAAAGAACGGCGGCAACCACCACCACCTCCAGCATGGTCAGCCAGCTGGTAGCCGCGTAGCCGTTCAAGATGTCGAAGCCGCCCAGGCCGATGATCCCCGCCAGGGCACCATTGCGGAAGCCCAGGTAGAGAATCGCCACCGCCGTCAAGGTGTTGCCGAAGTGGATGAAGGGCCGGCCAACGACTGCCGGCAGCGGAATCCGCAAAACCCAGATGCCGATATAGATCATGGCCGCGAACAGGCCGGTCATCACGACTGCTCTCAAAGAATTCTGTTCATCGCGCATTGCTCTTTTCCCCCTTATCAATCGAATGCACTAGTTCTGCAGCTGCTGAAGCAGCCAGGGCAAGGCAGCCGCGTAGTTCGGGCCAAAGCGCTGGTCCTGGTCCGGATCGGTGGCCACGATCGCCTTGGCCACGAACTGGCCGGCAGCCGCCGCCGCGCTTTCCAGGTCAGCGCCGTGCAGCAGGCCGGCCAAGAGGCTG
>NZ_BOCG01000357.1 GCF_016587775.1 Lactobacillus nasalidis
GTTACCTCACCAACTAGCTAATGCGCCGCGGGCTCATCCTAAAGTGACAGCTTGCGCCGCCTTTCAAACTTGAGTCATGCGACTCATGTTGTTATCCGGTATTAGCACCTGTTTCCAAGTGGTATCCCAGTCTTTAGGGCAGATTGCCCACGTGTTACTCACCCATCCGCCGCTAGCGTCCAACAAATCATCCCGAAGGAATCCTTGAATTCAGCTCGCTCGACTTGCATGTATTAGGCACGCCGCCAGCGTTCGTCCTGAGCCAGGATCAAACTCTCAATTTGAAATTGAGCCTTTTTAATCTGCTCCAGATTATTTGCTTGCGAATTGACTTCGCTTATTTGATTGGATCAAACTTTGTTTGACCCGCACACTGCGAAACTTTGTTCAGTTTTCAAAGTACCAAC
>NZ_BOCG01000358.1 GCF_016587775.1 Lactobacillus nasalidis
GCATCGGCTCCATCACCGGCGTCTTCTGCCTCTTTGCCATTTTGGGCAAAGTCTCCGGCCAAAGGCTCCTGATCTTCATGAACCTGGCCGCCAGCAGCGCGATCGCCGTCATGCTGGTCAGCCAGACAGCCTGGCTGACGGCCCTGGCTGCCTTTGTCTTCGGCTTAACCGCCGCCAGCGGGATCATGCAGACCGGGCTCAACGCCTTCATGAACCTCTACCCATCCAGAAAGGGCCTGGCCACCGGCGTCTTCTACTTCTTTGGCGCGCTCGCTTCCTTCACCGTTCCGATCATCACCGGGGTCTTGTCGGACGTCAGCATCCAGCTGGCCTTTGGCAGCGACCTCTTCATCGGCCTTTTGGCCAGCTGCCTGGGCTTGGCCATCAACTGGGCCCTCAAGCCGGCAGAAGCCAAGCAAGCAGTGCAAGTTAAAGCTTAATTTTCAGAAAAATTGCCGCGGAATTTTACTTCCACGGCTTTTTTGCTGCAAATTTCGCGTTATTTTTACAAATCTTTCTATCAATTATGACAAAAAACGAATTGATAAAAATGATATAATGAATTATATAACAAAAGAAAGCGCTTTACTACGGAAAGGAACCGCCTATGAACAAGCAAAAACTGCGGCTGTCTGTCAGCCTTTACCTCAATTACGTCGCCCACGGCTTCGGGCTCTTGATTCTGTCCCAGAACATGACGGCCCTGGGCAAGAGCTGGTCGGTGCCCTTGAAGCTGGTTTCCTTTGTCATCTCCGGCGTGGGGATCGGCCGCCTTTTGGCCTACCTCATCACCGGCTACCTGGCCGACAAGATCAGCCGGAAATTCTTCGTCTACCTGGGCATGGCCTGCTACCTGGCTTTTGCCCTCGGCATCCCCTTCTCCAAAAACGTCTACCTGGCTTACGGCCTGGCCATCCTGGCCGGGATCGCCAACTCAGCCCTTGACGCCGGGACCTACACCACTTTCGCTGAAATGGGGCAAAAAGGCAGCCGGGGCAACATCCTGATCAAGGCCGCCGCTTCTTTGGGCGAGTTCATCCTGCCCCTTTTGGTGGCCAGCCTCAGCCGCCACCAGCTCTGGTTTGGCTACAGCTTCATGGCCATGGCCGCCATCCTGGTAGTCAACGCCATCCTGCTGGCCCCATTGAAATTCCCCAAGCCCGGGCAAAAAACCGCCGAAAGCCGCCAAGAGGCCGCTGGCGGCAAGAGAAGCTGGCTGACGACCGTCTGCTTTGCCCTTTACGGCTATGCCTCCATGGCCTTGATGATCTGGTTTACCCAGTGGATCACCCTTTTTGGGCAAAAGCAGGGCTTCTCGCTTGCAACCAGCCACCTCTTTCTTTCCCTGTACAGCGTCGGCTCCATCATCGGCGTCTTCTGCCTCTTCGGCCTGCTCAGCCGGGAAGTCTCGCCTTACGCCATCCTTTTGGTCATGAACGTCCTGGCCACCTTGATGGTCCTGCTGCTGCTGGTCAGCCATTCCGCCCTGTTGTCTGAACTGGCCTCCTTCATGTTCGGCCTAACTGCCGCCAGCGGGATCATGCAGACCGGGCTGAACGCCTTCATGGAGCTTTATCCTGACAGAAAGGGGCTGGCTACCGGGATCTTCTACTTCTTTGGCGCCATCGCCTCCTTCACCGTCCCGATCATCACCGGCGTCTTGTCCGATATCGACATCCGCCTGGCTTTCGGCGGCGACCTGGCCGTCGGCATCATCGCCTGCCTGCTGGTTTCAGCAATCTCCATCAGCCATTCGCGCTCTTTACGCAAGTAAGCATACTTTGTTAAGCAGTTTACTAACGTGAAAGGCGGCTGAATCCGGCCTTGCCCGGGCGATCGGTGTTATAATTTTTGTAAAAGATGTGTTATCTTTCACTATGAAGTAAGCGCCTTGCAAAATTTCCGAAAAATTTTGCACGTTTGACCGCTTGGTCTTTAACATTTGAGGAAGAAAAAATGCCGGATGAGCTTTATCAATTTACCGATCAAGAACGCAGACAATACGAAAAGGCCCCCCTGCCCCTGATGGTCATGCAGGTCATCGCGGGCGAATACCACGTCCTGCTGGTTTCAGACGAGTACTGCCGGATGGTCCAGTCCGACCGCCGGTCCATGCTGGAATATCTGAACCACCACAGCTTCGGCCGGGTGCACCCAGCCGACGTGGCCCGACTGGCG
>NZ_BOCG01000359.1 GCF_016587775.1 Lactobacillus nasalidis
TGCCGGCCGCGACTGGGTCGTGGCCGGGCACAACTTCCAGAATCACTTTGGCCCCCTGGACCGGCTGAAAGTCGGCGACAAGCTTTATTTTGAGGCTGCCAGCTGCCAGCGCTACGTCTACCGGGTCCGGAAGCTGGAAGTGCTCCAGTCGACGGCGATCCGCAAGATGGTCAAGAGCAAGTACGATTTGAGCCTGTTTACTTGTACTTATGACGGCCGGGCCCGGTTTACGGTCAGATGCCAGTTGCTTGAAATCAAATAAGAGTGTTTACGCAATCCCTCAGGGGATTGCTTTTTTGTTAAAAATCGGTCAAACTGAAGTGGTTTGGCTATGTTTTTCCAGCAGTTTGTAAGATAATAATCTTAACTGCTTTGTGAAATCGCTTTGCCGCCTTTGATCAAGGAAGAAAATGAATTAGGAAAAGAGAGTGTTAATGAACAAGGCCCATAAACGAATCGGGATGCTGCTGATCGCTATCATCGCCTGCTTGATGATCATTCCTGTCTTTGAGCCGTTGCCGGAGGCCGGGGGCAAGAGCGGTGAACGCAGCCGGCCGCCTAAGAAGGAACAGGTGGCCAAAAAAGAGAAAACCAGGCCCTATGCCGACCCAAGCGACATGCGGCCCATGACCGGCCGCTACTACTTGTATGCCAGTGAGACCCAGCGCAAGTATCCGGATCTGCGCAAGTACAAGAACGTCTGGATCCGCGTGTCGATTCTCGGCTCCCGGGCCTACGTCATGTCCGGCAAGAAAGTGCTCTATACCATGTACGCTTCAGCCGGGGCCATTACCAAGAAGGGCACCAGCCTGACGCCGGTAGGCAACTACCGCATCCAGCAGGAGGCTGGGGAGGTCTTTTACAACAATAACGGCGTCGGCGCCCGCTACTACGTTTCCTACCACCAGCATGGTGTTTACCTGTTTCACTCAGTGCCGATCAACAACTTCGCTTCCGGGGTCAAGGTCGGCCGGTATTATTACGGCTACAAGGGCGGCGCTCACTTGACCACCTTGGGCAAAAAGCCCGACAGCCACGGCTGCGTGCGTTTGTCGGTCAGCGATGCCAAGTGGATCTATGAGCAGAGAATGAACGGCGGCCTGCCGGTTGGCAGCAAGGTTGTCCTCAAAATGCGCTAGTGAAATTCGCATAAGGAAAGCGAACACAAATATTTTTGGTATAAAGCGCTTACAGACGAGAATTTGTTTGCTCAATTATTCATTATTGGGTACAATAGAGCTGTAAGAAGCTTAGGAGGTATTTTTATGGCTTATTTCGTTAACGGTAATGACATTTTTAAGAAGGCTCGTAAGGAACACTACGCTGTTGGTGCCTACAACACTAACAACTTGGAATGGACCCGCGCTCTTCTTCGTGGTGCTGAAGAAACCAGAACTCCATTGTTGATTCAAGTTTCAACTGGTGCTGCTAAGTACATGGGTGGCTACAAGCTCGTTAAGGACTTGGTAGAAGACTCAATGGACTCAATGAACATCTCAGTTCCAGTTATCTTGAACTTGGACCACGGTGACTACGACTCAGCTGTTGAATGTATCAAGCTTGGTTACTCAAGCGTTATGTTCGACGGTCACGCATTGCCAACTGAAGAAAACTTGGCTAAGACCAAGGAAATCATCAAGCTGGCTCACGAACGCGGCATTTCAGTTGAAGCTGAAATCGGCAAGATCGGTGAAAACCAAGGTGCCGGCGAACTTGCTTCAGTAGAAGACGCCAAGGCCTTCGTAGCTGCTGGTGTTGACAAGCTTGCCTGCGGTATCGGTAACATCCACGGTGTTTACCCAGAAGGCTGGAGTGGCTTGAACTTCGACCGTCTTAAGGAAATCGCTGATGCTGTTCCAGAAACTCCACTTGTATTGCACGGTGGTTCAGGTATTCCTCAAGACCAAATCGAAAAGGCAATTTCTTTGGGTATCTCAAAGATCAACATCAACACTGAATTCCAACTTGCATTCCAAGAAGCTACTCGCAAGTACATCGAAGAAGGCAAGGACCAAGACAAGAGCAAGAAGGGTTACGACCCACGTAAGCTGCTTTTGCCAGGTACTGAAGCCATCACTGACTCAATGAAGGAAATGATCAGCTGGATGGGCACCCCTGCTATCGATGCCAAGACTGCTGACGCTTCATTCGACAGAAGCTCACTTAACGAAGAATAATCAGATTCTTCCTTGTTAAAAAAGGTTCTATGCTAGCATTTGCTGGCACAGAACCTTTTTCTTTTCCTTTTATATCTGCTGCTTTTCCGGCAGCTGGACCGTCACCTTTTCAAAGCTGTACGGCTTGACAAAAGACAGCCGCCAGCCGGTCAAGGCCAGGTCTTCGCTGCCGCATCC
>NZ_BOCG01000360.1 GCF_016587775.1 Lactobacillus nasalidis
TTCTTGCCGTCTTTTGAAGTGTAGTTGCCCAGGCTTGACTGGTCAACGTCGACACCGATGACCCAGACCTTCTTGGCAGCAGTAGTTGCCTTGTTGCGGGTCTTGGCTTCGGTGAAGACACCGTTACCGGCGTTGCCGGCAGCTTGGTAGATGATGTCAGCGCCGTCAGTGTACATTGACTGGGCGATTGACTTGGCCTTGTCGGTTGAGGTGAAGTTACCGATGTATTGGTCGTAAACGGTGATCTTCTTGCCTAAGGCCTTGGCACCATCCTTGACACCTTGCTTGAAGCCGGCTTCGAAGAGTTCCAGGACGCTGGACTTGGCCCCGCCGATGAAGCCGACCTTGTTGCTCTTGGTGGTGTAGGCAGCAGCCAGACCGCCAAGGTAGGAAGCTTCGTTACTCTTGAAGCTGACGGAAGCAACGTTCTTGCGGCCAGTTACGACAGAGTCGATGATGACGAAGTTCTTCTTAGGGTACTTCTTGGATGCGGCTTTAACTGAGTCAGTCAGCATGTAGCCGACACCGAAGATGGTTTGGTAGCCGGCTTGAGCAGCTTGAGTCAGGTTAGGGGTGAAGTCGGCAGCTGAGGATGATTCAAAGTATTGGTAGCCACCCTTGCCTTGCTTGAGGCCGTGTTCCTTGCCGTAGTCCTTGAAACCAGACCAAGCGGCTTGGTTGAAGGAGTGGTCGTCAACACCGTTACCGTCAGTGATCAGGGCGATACCGTGCTTGGTGTCCTTGTTGACGGAGGTGTTGGACTTCTTGCCGGAGCAGGCAGTCAATACAGCAGCAACTGACAGAGTGGCTGCCCCAGCGGCAACCAATTTCTTGTAATTAAAGCGCATAGCGAAATTACTTCTTTCTTTTTCTTCTTTTCTTTTTCATAGACGAACGATTATGTATTAAAGATAGCATTTAGTTTGGAAAAAAGCAAGAGAATAGATAAGCGAATATTCGCTTTTTTGGACAATTTTGGAGAAAAAGTTTTTAGGTAGCTAAGAAAACGGTTGATTCACGAACAAAGCGGTGATTTTGTATAGACCAGTTCCCAGACTGGGAAGTTTAAGATAGTTGTGATACAATTAGTAGCAGATTAGAGAATCAGGAAAGTTAGCTAATCTGTGGCAGCCTCGCGAGGCTGCCTTTTTTGTTGCAAGTTATAACAGTTAAGCAAAAAGGCACCCATCGAATTGATGAGTGCCTTTGTGCTCTTGGCAAAATTAACGAATCAGGAAAGTTAGTTAATTAATTTTTACCAGGAAATTTCGTAAAGTTCATTGAACTTGGTAACGGATTTGCCCTCTGAA
>NZ_BOCG01000361.1 GCF_016587775.1 Lactobacillus nasalidis
GTTCCCTTCGGGGACGCAGAGACAGGTGGTGCATGGCTGTCGTCAGCTCGTGTCGTGAGATGTTGGGTTAAGTCCCGCAACGAGCGCAACCCTTGTCTTTAGTTGCCATCATTAAGTTGGGCACTCTAGAGAGACTGCCGGTGACAAACCGGAGGAAGGTGGGGATGACGTCAAGTCATCATGCCCCTTATGACCTGGGCTACACACGTGCTACAATGG
>NZ_BOCG01000362.1 GCF_016587775.1 Lactobacillus nasalidis
CTTTCTTCCAAGGGGTTGTCCGCAAGAACGCCGTCAGCGAGGAAGTTTTTGAAGCAGCCAAGGGCCTGCGCCAGGGAGCCAGCTTCTACATCACTGGGACCATCCATGAAGATGCCCGGTCTCACTTTGGCTACGAAATCCAGATCAGCGACCTGGAAGTCGTGTCAAACAACGAAGGCTACCCGATCACCAACAAGGAACACGGGATCGACTTCCTGCTGGACCACCGGCACCTGTGGCTGAGAAGCCGCCGGCCATTTGCCATCATGCAGATCAGAA
>NZ_BOCG01000363.1 GCF_016587775.1 Lactobacillus nasalidis
CGGCCGCGAACATGTCCGCCGGCGGACATGCCTGGCGCAGCTGCCGGGATTCTCCGCCCAAAAACTTGCCGATGACCGAGTTGGGATTGGCCGCCAGCTCTTGCGGGCGGCCGGTCGCGATTACCTTTCCCCCGCCTTCGCCAGCCTGAGGCCCCATTTCGACCATCCAGTCGCTTTGCGCCAGAACCTGGACGTCGTGGTCTACCAGAACCACTGAATTGCCATCAGCCACCAGCTCCCGCGTCACTTCATTCAAGCCCTTGAGGTTGGCCGGGTGCAGGCCGATTGAGGGTTCATCCAGAATATACAAGACGCCGGTCGTCTGGTTGCGGACGGCCCTGGCCAGCTGCATCCGCTGCCGCTCTCCCGTCGACAGGGTGGCTGCCGCCCGGTCCAAGCTTAGGTAGCCCAGCCCCAGATCCAAAAGCCGCTTGGCCGTGTCCGTAAATGACTGGCAGATGCTCCGCGCCATCGGCCGCATGGCTTCCGGCAGCCAGTCCGGCAGCTCTTTAACCCAATCATCCGCCTCGCTCAAGGTCAGCTGGCAGACCTGGGCCAGGTTCTTGCCCTTGATCCGGGGCGCTCTGGCCGCTTCTGACAAGCGGCTGCCCCCGCAGTCTGGGCACTGCTGCTCTTTAAGGAAGGGGGCCACCCGCTTCATCCCTTTTTCGTCCTTGACCTTGCTTAAGGAATTTTCAACCGTATAAACGGCATTGAAATAAGTGAAATCCAGGTATCCGCCGCTGTTTTGCTTCTTGTTCTGCACCAGAATGCGCTTCTTGACCGCCGGGCCGTGGAAGACGATCTCCTTTTCTTCCGGAGTCAGGTCTTTAAAAGGCACGTCGGTTCTGACGCCCATCTGCCGGGCCACATCCGGCATCAGGGACCACATCAGCCTTTTCCAGGGCAGCACTGCCCCCTCGTCGATCGTCAGCTCTTCATCTGGAACCAGACTGGCCTCGTCAACCAGCCGGACGACCCCGGTTCCCGAGCAAGTCGGGCAGGCCCCCCGGCTGTTGAAGGCCAGATCCTCTGCCCCCGGCGCCGTGACTTTGGCGCCGCACTCCGGACAGTAAAGCGGCTGCTCGGCAGCGACCTTCAAGCTGGGCTGGAGATAATGGCCGTTTGGACAGCGGTGGCTGGCCAGGCGCGAAAACATCAGCCGCAGGCTGTTGAGCAGTTCCGTGCCCGTGCCAAAAGTGCTGCGGATGCCTGGAACGCCCGGGCGCTGGTGCAGGGCCAGGGCCGCCGGAATATAGCGCACCGCGTCAACGTCAGCCTTGGCTGCCTGGGTCATCCGCCGGCGGGTATAGGTCGACAGCGACTCCAGATAGCGCCTGG
>NZ_BOCG01000364.1 GCF_016587775.1 Lactobacillus nasalidis
AGCCAGCTTCTACATCACTGGGACCATCCATGAAGATGCCCGGTCTCACTTTGGCTACGAAATCCAGATCAGCGACCTGGAAGTCGTGTCAAACAACGAAGGCTACCCGATCACCAACAAGGAACACGGGATCGACTTCCTGCTGGACCACCGGCACCTGTGGCTGAGAAGCCGCCGGCCATTTGCCATCATGCAGATCAGAAACCGCATCTTCAAGGCTAC
>NZ_BOCG01000365.1 GCF_016587775.1 Lactobacillus nasalidis
TGCTGCCGGCCAGGCAGCCGCTTTGACCGCTCAGGAAAATGGCGCCAGCGTGCTTTTGCTGGAAAAAGGCCGCCACACCGGCGGCAGTGCCAACTACAGTGAAGGGATCTTCGCTGTCGGCTCCTACCTGCAAAAGGAAAAAGGCATCGAAGTTTCTGGCACTGACGTCTTGAAAGAAGAAGTTGAATACTCCAAGTACAAGGCTGACGCAAGAATCTGGCGCAAGTACGTTGACTCCAGCGCCGAAAACGTTCAGTGGCTGGCTAACGAAGGTGTAGTCTTTGAACGAGTTCAAGCCATGGGGGCCGGCGAAGCTACTTGGCACATCTACAAGGGCTTCGGCTATGGCGCCATCCACAATGCCTTGGAACCGAAATTCCTCGAACTTGGCGGCGAATTGCTGACTTCTGTTGCAGCTACTGCTCTCAAGCTGAACGAAGACGGCAGCAAGACCGTTACCATCAGAAATGAAGCCGACGGTACTACTGAAGACGTTCTGGCCAAAGTTGTCATTTTGGCTGCCGGCGGCTACCTCAACAACAAGG
>NZ_BOCG01000366.1 GCF_016587775.1 Lactobacillus nasalidis
CCACGCCGAAAACCAGCGTCTGCGCCCCCAGCCGGGTCAACAGGTCGACCCCGCCGGTGGCAAACATGTCTGCCGCCTGGACGGCATAAGAGAAAGGCAGCTCAAAGACCAGGTCCGCCCCGGCCTCGATGGCGCTGCGGGCCCGGGACCACTTGTCCAGGATTGCCATTTCCCCACGCTGGACGTAGTTGCCGGACATGACCGCGATGATCGGGTCATCGCCAGCCGCCAGCCGTG
The DNA here is from genome assembly GCF_016587775.1 of Lactobacillus nasalidis. Classification (GTDB taxonomy): domain Bacteria; phylum Bacillota; class Bacilli; order Lactobacillales; family Lactobacillaceae; genus Lactobacillus; species Lactobacillus nasalidis. The sequence goes on from NZ_BOCG01000366.1 coordinate 238, forward strand.
CCTGGTTCATCAGAAATTCATGGCCGCTGTGGAACGGATTGTATTCCGCCACGATTCCGACAACGCTCATTCGTTAGTCTTCCTCGAGTTCCACGCGCTTGCCGTCTGCCCAGAGCTTTTCCAGGTTGTAGAAGGCCCGGGCGTCTTCTGAGAAGATGTTGACGACCACGTCGCCCAGGTCAACCAGGAGCCATTCGGAATCATGGTTGCCTTCGACCCGGTAGTCGTAAAAGCCGGCTTCGTGGCAGGCTTCAATGATGCTGTTGGCAATGGCGTGCAGCTGCCGGCTGGAAGTGGCGCTGGTAGCCACGAAGAAGTCGGCCAGAATGCTGATGCCGCGCATGTCGTAGGCTTCAGTGTCTTCGCCGTGCCGT
>NZ_BOCG01000367.1 GCF_016587775.1 Lactobacillus nasalidis
ATTCTGCAACTGGCAATTTCCGACTTGGGCAAGGCTTGGAACAATTTCTTTGACAAGGCCCAACCAGACTGGGGCAAACCAAAATTTCGGTCAAAACGGGAATCCAGACAAGGCTTCAAAAGCGATCAGAGTAAGATCAAGGACGGAATTCTTTATTTGGAGCGGGCAAGAAGAAGCCACGTTCCAAAAGATCAATGGCGTGGCTTTAAGCTGAGCGAAAAGCCTTTGTCAGATGAGTTTGGCGTTGTCAGCTACTTCAAAGAAAAAGGCCGTTATTACGTTGCCATCCCGTATAAGATCAAGGCTGAGGATGTTAAGCTGCTAGGCAAAACAGGCAAAGCTAC
>NZ_BOCG01000368.1 GCF_016587775.1 Lactobacillus nasalidis
GCAACCGGAATGCCGATCAAGTTGTAGATCAAGGCCCAGAAGAGATTCAGCTTGATGCGCTGGAAGGTCTTCTTGGACAGGTCCAGGGCCCGCAGGACGCCCTCCAAGCTGCTGGTCATCAAGACGATGCCGCCGGCTTCCTTGGCCACGTCAGTCCCGCTGCCCATGGCGATGCCGACATCGGCACTGGAGAGGGCAGGAGCG
>NZ_BOCG01000370.1 GCF_016587775.1 Lactobacillus nasalidis
AAGCGAGTAAGATATAAAACGTTGCGTCACAAAGATGCAGTTGGTACTTTGAAAACTGAACAAAGTTTCGCAGTGTGCGGGTCAAACGAAGTTTGATCCAAACAAATAAGCGAAGTCAATTCGCAAGCAAATAATCTGGAGCAGATTAAAAAGGCACAATTTCAAATTGAGAGTTTGATCCTGGCTCAGGACGAACGCTGGCGGCGTGCCTAATACATGCAAGTCGAGCGAGCT
>NZ_BOCG01000371.1 GCF_016587775.1 Lactobacillus nasalidis
CATGTTGTTATCCGGTATTAGCACCTGTTTCCAAGTGGTATCCCAGTCTTTAGGGCAGATTGCCCACGTGTTACTCACCCATCCGCCGCTAGCGTCCAACAAATCATCCCGAAGGAATCTTTGAATTCAGCTCGCTCGACTTGCATGTATTAGGCACGCCGCCAGCGTTCGTCCTGAGCCAGGATCAAACTCTCAATTTGAAAATTGAGTTTTTTAATCTGCTCCAGATTATTTGCTTGCGAATTGACTTCGCTTATTTGATTGGATCAAACTTTGTTTGACCCGCACACTGCGAAACTTTGTTCAGTTTTCAAAGTACCAACTGCGCCTTTGTGACGCAACGTTTTATATCTTACTCGCTTGTCTCTTTCTTGTCAACAAGTTTTCGATATTTTCTTTTTCGTGTCTCCGGCGAATTCCTTCTTCGCCGCGACAACAAATATTAGTATACTCGTTATTTTTGAAAGGTCAAATCGGCCTTTTCATCCGGTTTACATTCTAAACGCCAGGCCGCGTTGTGATAAGGCGGAGCCTGGCTATGCGCAGAAATATCAAGCATATTGCCCTTTCGCTGCCAATCGGCTGCTTTTTTGTTCGGAAACAGCACTTTTCAGCCATTTCTTTTTCTAAACATTTTTTCTGAAATTTTGTTTGTAAGTTACAAAACTGCTTTCTTAGAAATCTGGTCTTCAATAATTGCCACTGCCAGCTGGCAGCGGTCATAGACCTCCTGCGGGCTCAAGCGCAGGTCTTCTGCCAGCCACTCATACAAAATCGCGTAGACGATATGGGCGGCATTGGTCAGCGTTTTGACAGAATAGTCGCCGCTGGCAGACCGGGCGTCGACATAATGGACGGTCTTCTGCCGCAGTGCTTTCTCCACCTTGAGCGGAAAACTGGCCGCAAACTCGCTTCCTTTTCTCCCTTTGCCGCTTTTTCCTTTTATACCTGGAGTTTTGATCAGGTTCAGCAGATTAAGCAGGTACCAGCGGTCGGCCGCCATGTAGGTCAGCAATTTCTGCAAGCCGGTCCCGTAGCCGTTCTCTTCCAGGGAAAAATGCATGTCTAGTTTCTTTAAAAACAATTCGGCTCCAAGCTGGCGCATGCTGCCATAATGAGCATAAAAAGTTGGCCGTGAGCAGGCCGCAAGTTCACAGAAATTTTTGACGTTGAGCTCAGCGGCATCTTCGTGGCCCAAAACTTGAGCCATGATCTGATTTGCTTCCAGCAGTTTGATACTGGTAATCATTGATAAAGTCACCTCCATTTGAGACTTATTATCCGTATCATGGCCATTTTCTGCAGCCGGCAGCGCTAGAAGCCCGGTCTGGCGCGATTTGTCACTTTTTACGAAAAAATGAATTCAGCAAATCGGCAGCCTAGCAGCCGCGAGCGCTTCAATCTTTCCCAAAACAAAAGCCAGCCCTGACCCTTCCTTGTCAGTGCTGGCTTTTTTCGCTGTGCAGTATTGCGTTCTATCTTCCGCTTTCACCTCAGTCGCTGTTTTTTGTTTTCTACTCACTTTTCATATTTTATCTTATCATAAAAGTTATATCAAGTTTAGTTAATTACTATATTAATTTTACTAAGATTTTTAGCGGCCAAAAACGGCTCTCCGCCTTGCGGCTGTTGGCTTCCCAGCGGCTTGATCCACTTTGAATATTATTTCCCCTCTGCTATTTTTCCAAAAAAACAAAGGCCCACCTTAAGGTGAGCCTCAAAAACTAAGCTTGTGGTTCTCTCCATTCGCCGCCTTGAGCAAGTTGGTGCTTGCCAAGTTCGTTGACAACTACTGAAATATGTTCCTTAGGCGCGCCAGTGTCTTCTGAGATCACACGGGTTACGTCCTTCATCATCTTTTCAAGTTGTTCTGGCGTCCGGCCAGCCAAAAGTTCGATATGTACCAGTGGCATTGCTGTGCTCCTTCTTATCAAAAAAACAAGTAACTTTTTCTTTGTCTACATTATACTTATTTTTTCGCAAAAAAGGACCGCTGAACTGATTATTTGTTCAAGAGTTCTTTGATTGCCTGGTCAAGCGGAGTCAGGCCGCCCAGAACTTCTTCCAAGTCGCTGCTGTCTTCAGTCAAGGAGCCATCGTCGATCGGCTGCTGGAAGCCGGCGTACATAGCTGCCAAATCATGGTTCAGGCCCAGGCTTTCCAAAAGCTTGACGTACTCGTCCTGGCTGACCTGCTTGGCTGCTTCGTCTTGGCCGCTGGCCTGGTTCAAGGCCTTGCCCAGGTCTTCATAGCTGCGCTTCGGGCCGGCAAATTCATAAACTTCCTTTGGATCGTCGCTGACCAAAACCTTGACTGCTGCCCGCGCGTACTCGCTTTCCAGGGCCCAGCCGGCAAAGTTGTTGGCCCAGTAAGTCCGGTTTGCCGGGCCAGGAGCCAGGAAGGTCATTTCGTTTTCCAGGTACCAGTTGTTGCGCAGGAAGGAATGCTTGACCCCGCTGTCCTTGATCAGCCCTTCCGTCAGCTTGTGGTCTGCTGCCAGCCAGTTGTCGCTTTCGCTGGCCTTCGGGAAACTGGTGTAGGCCACGTAGCCGACGCCAGCCTTCTTGACCGCTTCAACCACGTTTCTGTGCTGGTCGCTTCTGGCCACGGCGCCGCCTGGCTGCGAGGAGATGAAAAGCAGCTTGTCCACGCCGGCCAGGGCCTTTTCTACGGCCGCTTCATCGCCGTAATCAGCCTGCCGAATCTCGATGCCTGCCGGCAAAAGCTTCTTCCCCTTTTCTTCGTGACGGACGATCGCTACCACCTTGTCAGCGCCTACTTCATCAACGAGAGCCTTTACTGCCGTTTGTCCAAAATTGCCTGTTGCTGCGGAAACTGCGTATTTCATGTTTGCCTCCTGTTTTTATCACTTGTTATTTTTAAATCTACACTTATTCTAACACGTGTATTTTTAAAATCAACACCAAAACGCAAAAAAATTGCCAGCCGCGGCTGGCAATTTTCAGGCAATCTGCCCTCTCTCTTTGATTTTCGCGATAATTTCCTGCAGGCTGATCTCGCGCATCTTGGCGAAAGCCGCCTCTTCCACTTCCGCGTAGCAGGCGGCCAGCGGCTCTTGAATGTTGCCGCCGACC
>NZ_BOCG01000372.1 GCF_016587775.1 Lactobacillus nasalidis
AAAACGTCCCCGCGGATCGCGGGGGCGTTTTTTCAGATTTTGAAACTGAATTTCTTTTCGACTTCTTTTAGGGCATAGTCCAAGTCGACCGCCAAAAGCGGCAAGGCCATGTCCTCCACCAGCAGCTGCCGCAGGGCCAGCCGCTTCTCCTCCCGGATTTCCGCCAGCAGTCCCCGCAAGGACAGGCCTTTTTCCGCCAGCACGGCTTCAACTGCCTGCTGGTAGCGCGGGGCATACAGCAGGTTCCAGTCCCCCAGCCGGCTGCAGGCCGGACAGCCCACGCGCCCGGCCAGGCCGTGAAAAAGGGCGCAGTAAAGGGCATTGTGCTCCACGGCTTCCTGCAGCTGCTGCCGCGCGCGGGCGTAGCCCCGCGGCGTCTCGAAAAGGTAGCGGTTGTTGCCGGCCAGGTCGGTCAAAGCCAGGCAGCCCTGGTCATGGTCCAGCTGCCGCATCTGCTGCAGGGCCACGAGATCCACGAGCGGGGCGTGCAGCGATGACGGCGAAAAAATCGCCCCGTGGCCGGCGGAGATCACGTGCTGCTCCTTGATCTCCAGCAGGTCACAGAGCTTTTTCTGCAAGGGATAGCCGCCCGGCAGATCCTGGTTGATGAAGGCGGCCAGCAGAGCCTTGGTCGACTTCTTCACCAGCAATTCTCCCCGGTTCCGGTCCACGACCAGGGTCCGCCAAGCAGCGGCTGGCCCCAGGTCATAGGCCAGGATGAAGCCAGGGCCCAGGCGGTAGCTGGCGGCTTCCCGGGCTTCCAGGCGCCCGGCTTTCAGGAGCCCTTGGTAAAAGTCCCGGCTGTAGCTGGCGGCGGTCATTTGAAGGCCTCGTGGCAGACCAATTTCTGCTGGAAGAGCTTCCGCAAAGAGCCCGGAGCCGGCGGCAGGGCCGGCTCTTCCTTGAGCAGGTAGCGCAGCACGTAATAGACCCGCTCGTCGCGCACCCGGCTGACGTGCCGAAAGCCGGCCAGTTCCATGTCAGGGCTGAAGCAGGCCCCGTAGCGCACCTGCTCATACAAGGGTCCGTACAGCCGCAGCCAGTTCCGCAGGCCGTCGTCTGCCGGCTCGGCCCCCTGCAAGAGAGCGCGGAAATCGCCCGGCTGGTCCGTCAGCAGCAGATCCCGCAGGCAGACCAGGTCGGCCTTGGACTTGTTGGTCAAAAAATACAGGTTGTTGCGGAACAGCACTTCTTTCTGGCTCACCAAGACATAGCGCCGCACTTCCGGCAGCTTGAGCAGGTCCAGCTGGTCGGCCGTCAGCAGCCGCAGTTTCTGCCGCCGCTTCAAAAAGAGGGTCAGCAGCAGCCGGACTGCCTCC
>NZ_BOCG01000373.1 GCF_016587775.1 Lactobacillus nasalidis
GCTTCTTCAGTACCTGAGAGCATGGAGCCCAGCATTACGGCGTTGCCGCCGGCAGCCAAAGCCTTGACCACGTCGCCGGAGTACTTGATCCCGCCGTCAGCGATGATCGGCTTGCCGAATTCGCGGGCCACGTCAGCGGCGTCGTAGATCGCCGTCAATTGCGGCACGCCGACACCGGCAACGACTCTGGTGGTGCAGATTGAGCCAGGCCCGATACCAACCTTGACTACGTCAACGCCGGCTTCAAACAAAGCCCGGGTGCCTTCGCCGGTAGCCACGTTGCCGGCAATCAAAGTGTTGTTCGGGAAGTGGTCGCGGATTTCCTTGATCTTGCGCAGAACGCCGGCTGAGTGGCCGTGAGCCGTGTCGATGACGATCGCGTCAGCACCGGCTTCAAACAAGGCTTCGGCTCTTTCAAAGGTGTCGCTGGTTACCCCGACAGCAGCAGCTACCAGCAGCTTGCCGTCCTTGTCAACAGCCGCGTGCGTGTCTTCGGCGGTCAC
>NZ_BOCG01000374.1 GCF_016587775.1 Lactobacillus nasalidis
TTCGGCCTGGGCTGCGAGATCGGCATCTCAACGCAAAAAATGCATGCCCGCGGGCCAATGGGCTTAAATGAGCTCAACAGCTACAAGTACATCATTCACGGGCAGGGGCAGATCAGAGAATAGCAAGGAGCACAATATGAAAGTTGGATTTATCGGTTTGGGCAACATGGGCCCAGCAATTGCCAGAGCAGTTGCCAAGTGTGACGGCGTCAGCCTGCTTTTGAGCAGCCACAATCCGGCCAAGGCCGGCAA
>NZ_BOCG01000375.1 GCF_016587775.1 Lactobacillus nasalidis
GATGAGCCACGTAGCTTCAAAGGGTGTTCACCGGTCGATGTTTGGCAAATTTAAGCAGATCTTGACCTACAAGTGCGATTGGTACGGTAAGGAACTTATTCTGGCAAATAAGCTGTACCCGTCTACTCAGCGTTGTGCGGCTTGTGGTAATGTCAAAAAAGGTGATGACAAGATCACCCTTTACGGAAACAAGAAACATGGTACTAAACACAATGAGTACGTCTGCTATAACGAAAAATGCCCGAACTATGGCATAGTCGTAGATCGGGACAAGAATGCGATGCTTAGCCTTCTAGCGCTGGTTGAGCATCCAGAATTAAATCATGCGCTATAAATTTTAAAGAAAGGAGAGTTAATGGCTAAGGCC
>NZ_BOCG01000376.1 GCF_016587775.1 Lactobacillus nasalidis
GTCCAATTGATCTAGTTAACCCGAGCTACGACCTGGTAGTCATCGGTGCCGGCGGCACCGGCCTGTCAGCTGCTCTGCAGGCTCATGAATTGGGGGCCAGCGTTGCGGTCTTTGAAAAGAACGAAGTCCTGGGCGGGAACACCAGCAAGGCTTCATCCGGGATGAACGCGGCAGAATCCCTGGTTCAGTACCGGCACGGCATCATCGACAACAAGGCTGACTTTTACCAAGAAACCTTGAAAGGCGGCGGCGAGCTGAACGACAAGGCAATGCTGAGCTACTTCGTTGACCACGCTGCTTTGGCCATCGACTGGCTGAAGGAATACGGCGTTAAGCTCGATGACCTGACGATCACTGGCGGCATGAGCAAGAAGCGGGCCCACCGGCCAGCTTCCATGGCACCTGTCGGCGGCTACTTGATTACCGGCCTTTTGAAGAGCATTGAAGCTGCCCGCATTCCAGTCTTCAACAAGACCAAGGTGGTCAAGCTTTTGCAGGACGAAAACGGCAAGGTCAGCGGCATTGAAATCGTCGGCCCAGACGGCCGCCGGCAAGTCAAGGCCAAGGCGGTTATCCTGGCTACTGGCGGCTTCGGC
>NZ_BOCG01000377.1 GCF_016587775.1 Lactobacillus nasalidis
GTTTCCTGGGGCAGGCTCGTCCGCCCAGGGTAAGTCGGGACCTAAGGCGAGGCCGAGAGGCGTAGTCGATGGACAACAGGTTGAAATTCCTGTACTGCACCGAATCGTTATGAGCGATGGAGGGACGCAGGAGGCTAGCAGCGCGTGGTGCTGGATACCACGTTCAAGCGTCAAGTCTGAAAGCGAGTCAAATGCTTGCTTTCATAAGGACAAGGC
>NZ_BOCG01000378.1 GCF_016587775.1 Lactobacillus nasalidis
TGGCCATCACTTCTTCCGGCGTCCCGGCGGCCATGACTTCCCCGCCCAGGCTGCCGGCTCCTGGTCCCATGTCGATCAGATAGTCGGCTGCCCGCATGGTTTCATCGTCGTGCTCAACGACGATCAAGGAGTTGCCCAAATCCCGCATCCGCTTCAAAGAAGCGATCAGGCGGTCATTGTCGCGCTGGTGCAGGCCGATGGACGGTTCATCCAAAACGTACATGACCCCGGACAAGTTGGACCCGATCTGGGTTGCCAGGCGGATCCGCTGGGCTTCCCCGCCCGACAGGGTCCCGGCTGATCTGGACAAGGTCAGATAGTCCAGGCCGACGCTGACCAGGAAGTTCAACCGGTCGCAGACTTCTTTCAAGATCGGCTTGGCAATGGCGGCTTCCTGCTCGCTCAATTCAACGTCCTTGAAGAAGGCCAGGGAGTCCTTAATTGACAAGTCGCTGGCTTGGGCCAGGTCCTTGCCGTTGACCTTGACGGCCAGGGCTTTTTCGTTCAGCCGCTTGCCCCCGCAGACCTCACACGGCAGCTCGGTCATGTACTTGCCCATCACTTCCTGCATGAACTTGGACATTGGCTTGGCGTAGCGGCGGCTGACATTGTTGACGGCCCCTTCAAAAGGCTGCTTGGTGTCGTTGACGCCGAAGTCG
>NZ_BOCG01000379.1 GCF_016587775.1 Lactobacillus nasalidis
GGTCCCGCAGATCGAGCTCAAGCAGCCGGACCTGGCCCAGCAGCTGGCCAATATTTACCGGCAATAAAAGCCAAAGACACGGCAAAAAACGCCCCTGATATGACCCCCGAAATTAGGACACTAATTTCGGGGGTTATTTTCATGACTAAATACACTAAAGAAATAAAACTCGCTATCTACCACGAATGGGTAGACGATCATAGAAGAGGCACCTACCTCAGCCGAAAA
>NZ_BOCG01000380.1 GCF_016587775.1 Lactobacillus nasalidis
CATGTTGTTATCCGGTATTAGCACCTGTTTCCAAGTGGTATCCCAGTCTTTAGGGCAGATTGCCCACGTGTTACTCACCCATCCGCCGCTAGCGTCCAACAAATCATCCCGAAGGAATCTTTGAATTCAGCTCGCTCGACTTGCATGTATTAGGCACGCCGCCAGCGTTCGTCCTGAGCCAGGATCAAACTCTCAATTTGAAATTGAGCCTTTTTAATCTGCTCCAGATTATTTGCTTGCGAATTGACTTCGCTTATTTGTTTGGATCAAACTTCGTTTGACCCGCACACTGCGAAACTTTGTTCAGTTTTCAAAGTACCAACTGC
>NZ_BOCG01000381.1:0-4806 GCF_016587775.1 Lactobacillus nasalidis
CGGCGATCAGCTTGTCAATGTTCTTGAGCAAGGCGCCACCGCCAGTGATCATGATGCCGCGGTCGATAATGTCGGCTGACAGTTCCGGCGGCGTCTCTTGCAGAACCTGCTTGGTAGCCGTGATGATCGTCTGCAGGCCGTCCTGCAGGGCTTCAGTGACTTCGGCGCTGGTTACCGTGATCTGCTTTGGCAGACCATCGATCGTGTCCCGGCCCCGGACAGTCATGTTGGCGTCCGGATCAGGAGCGGTAGCGGCGCCGATTTCGATCTTGATGCTTTCAGCCGTCCGCATGCCAATCAAGAGCTGGTGGTGCGTCTTGATGTAATTGACGATTGCCTGGTTCATCCGGTCGCCGGCATAGCGCAGCGACTTTGAAGTCACGATCTCGCCCATTGACAAAATCGCGATGTCCGTGGTCCCCCCGCCGATGTCGATAACCATGTTGCCCTGCGGCTTGAAGATGTCCAAACCAGCACCAACCGCGGCCACCTTCGGCTCGTAGTCCAAGTAAACCTTGCCGCCGCCTGACTTTTCAGCCGCCTGGATGATCGCCTTCTGCTCGATCGAAGTCACGCCAGTCGGCGTGCAGACCAGAATGTTCGGCTTGCTCATAAAGCCCTTGACGTTCAGCTTTTCAATAAAGTATGACAGCATGGCTTCGGTAATGTCAAAGTCGGCAATTACCCCGTCCTTCAGCGGACGGATAACGCGGATGTTGCCAGGAGTACGGCCAACCATTTCATAAGCTTCAGTGCCGACCGCCACCACCTTGTTCGTGTTCGTATCCACGGCAACAACTGATGGTTCGTCGATCACAATGCCTTTTCCGGAAACGTTGATCAAAACGTTCGCGGTCCCCAAATCAATACCAATATCTTTTGACACGTCTATTTCCTCCATAACATATTAATTTTAATTGTACCATAAAAGCGCTCTGCTTAGCGGATTACGCTTAGCTTTAACCTATTTTTAAAATAGGTTCGACAGTTGTAATGAAGTATCTATCAAGGCGATCAAAAATTGGCCGACTGAATAGCCCAGGGCAATCGCCATGAAAATCAAAAAGACCTGTGCTTCAAAAACCCGGTTGGTCCGGATGATCTTCTCGATTCTGACGGTTTTCACCGCTTGAAAAGCTAAGGCAATGCAAACAAAATAGATCACCAAGCTGATGATTGCATGAATTCCAAGTTGTCTCATGTTAAATTTACCATAAAAAAAGAGCGGAATAAATCCGCTCTTTTCCCTTATTTATGCAGCGCATCGTAAACGTGAATCCGGTTTACGGCCCGCCGCAAAGCGATTTGGGCCCGTTCCAATGACTGTTCGTCGTGCTTTTCCTTGGCTTCCTTGATGTGAGCCTCGGCCCGCTGCTTGGCAGCTTCGGCCCGACTGAGGTCAATGTTGCGTGCACGTTCTGCGTTGTCGGCAATAATCGTCGCGACATTGTTGGCAAATTCGATGATCCCGCCGCTGACCGCGATGTGGTCCACCTTGTGGTCGACATCGGCGCCGCGCTGTACCCGAACTTCACCAATTGTCAAAGGGGTTAAAATCGGCAGGTGGTTATATAAAATCTGTCGGTCACCATCGATAGCCCGCATTGAGACGGAACTGCCACGGTGAGAATAGATTAGCCCGTTTGGCGTGACGATATTGATCTTAAACAGTTTCTCTGGTTCTGCCATCGTGCATCACCCTACTTTTCTAATAAGGCTTTTGCTTCTGGATCGCTTGGGGTAACCCCCATCTTTTGCGCCTTCTTCAAAACGTCTTCAATTGGGCCAACGCCTCTGAAGGCATCTTCAGGCAGGTCGTCAAGATGGCCATCGAGGATCATCTTAAAGCCCTTGATCGTTTCCTTGATCGGAACGTATGAACCTGGAACGCCGGTAAAGACTTCGGCAACGAAGAAGTTTTGTGACAAGAAGAACTGAATCTTACGAGCCCGGGCAACGACCAGCTTTTCTTCGTCTGACAATTCATCCATACCCAAAACGGAAATGATGTCTTGCAGTTCGCGGTAGCGTTGCAGAATGTGTTGAACACGGGTGGCAACATCGTAGTGTTCTTGACCAACGATTTCCGGGTCAAGGGCACTGGAAGTTGATTCAAGCGGGTCAACGGCCGGGTAGATACCTTGTTCAACCAGGCTACGTTCCAAGTTGGTCGTGGCGTCCAAGTGCGCGAAAGTCGTTGCTGGCGCTGGGTCAGTGTAGTCATCGGCAGGCACGTAAACGGCTTGAATGGAAGTGATTGACCCCTTCTTGGTTGAAGTGATTCTTTCTTGCAATTGACCCATTTCAGTTGCAAGAGTCGGTTGGTAACCAACGGCACTTGGAATACGGCCCAGCAAGGCGGAAACTTCGGAACCAGCCTGGGTAAACCGGAAGATGTTGTCGATAAAGAGCAGCACGTCTTGGCCTTCAACGTCTCTGAAGTATTCAGCGATCGTCAAACCAGTCAGCGCAACCCGCATTCTGGCACCAGGCGGCTCGTTCATCTGCCCAAAGACCATGGCAGTCTTGTCCAAAACGCCGGATGCCTTCATTTCGAAGTAAAGGTCGTTACCTTCACGGGTTCTTTCACCGACACCGGTAAAGACGGAAATACCGTTGTGTTCTTGGGCAATGTTGTGAATCAATTCCTGGATGATCGTGGTCTTACCAACCCCGGCACCCCCGAACAGACCGACTTTACCACCACGAAGATATGGTTCAAGCAAGTCAATAACTTTGATGCCAGTTTCCAGAATTTCACGACTAGTAGTTAATTCATCATACTTAGGTGCTTCTTTGTGGATCCCAGAACGAGGGTGATCAGCTGGATATTCCGGACCACCATCAATTGGTTGACCTAAAACGTTGAAGACCCGGCCCAAAGTGTCTGGACCAACTGGTACGGAAATTGAGCTTCCCGTGTCTTCAACCTTCATCCCACGACGAAGGCCATCGGTAGATTCCATCGCGATGCAGCGCAAAACGCCATCGCCTTGTTCAAGAGTAACTTCAAGAGTAATTGACTCAGTCTCTGACTTGATAACTTTCAGAGCGTTGTTGATGTCCGGCAAGTCTTTGCCAATTGGGAACTTAACGTCAACAACTGGTCCAATTACCTGAACGATTTCACCTTGACTCAAACTTCTACCTCCTTTTCTCTTATTTAAGTGCATTTGCACCACTGACGATTTCAGTCAATTCAGTAGTGATTTGTGCTTGTCTTGCACGGTTCATTTGCAGACTGAGGCTGGAAACAAGGTCCTTGGCATTGTCCGTGGCACTCTTCATCGCCGTCATTGAGCTGGCGTGTTCAGCAGTCTTGGCGTCCAAAATAGCGCCATAGATTTCTGCCCGCGCGAACTGCGGCAAAAGCGTTGCCAGAACGCTGTCAATGTCAGGTGCAACTTCAAATTCGATCTTCTTGCTTTCCTTGGCTTCCATGGTACCGATGTCCAAGTCGACGATCGGCAGCATCTTTTCTGCCCGGAAGGCAGATGACAAGGAATTAACGTGGTGAGTGTAGCAAACGTACAATTCATCGTAGACGCCGTTCAAGTACATCTTGATGGCGGTTGAAACGATCGGCAGGGTTTCCTTGAACGTTGGCACGTCGGAAACGCCGTCCTTTTCATAAACAACATTCAAGTTGTTCTTCTTGAAGAATTGCGAGCCAACGCTGCCGATTGACAGGATTTTCGACTCACGGCCTTGAATCTTGTCATCGGCAACCAAACTCATCATCTGCTTGATGACCGAACTGTTGTAGGACCCAACCAGGCCCCGGTCGCCAGTGATTACCAGGTAGCCAACCGAGCGAACTTCTTCGCGCGGCTTGATCATGTCGGAAATGATCCCCATTCCGAAGACGTCATCGTAGTCGATGCTGTCAATGTTGTCCTGAGTCAGCCGGTAGTTGGCCTTGTTCAGGTGGTTGATCACGCTGGCGCTCATCAGCCGCGACACGGTTTGGTGCAGCAGCTGGTTGTATTCCTGGTAGCCCTTGTCCCGTTTTTCAGTTTGGTTCAGTTTGGCCGCTGAAACCATGTGCATGGCTTCAGTGATCTTACTCGTTTGCTTGACAGAAGCAATTCTTTTCTTCAATTCAAGTAAAGATGCAGGCATAGTCTACCTCCTATTCGTTACTTGATGAAAAGCTGGATGCAAATTGTTGAATAGCTTCTTGAAGCTTGCTTTCGTCTGGCAATTTGCCAGTTGATTTAATTTCTGCCAACAAATCAGCGTGGTTGGCGTCAAAGTCAGTGTAGAGCTCTTGCTCGAAGCGGCCGATATCGTCAACCGGCACAGCATCCATGAAGCCGTGCGTCAGAGCGTAAAGCAGAACAACCTGCTTTTCAACCGGAACCGGCTTGTGCAGCGGCTGCTTCAAAACTTCAACAGTCCGCCGGCCACGGGCCAGCTTGGCCTGCGTAGCCTGGTCAAGGTCACTGCCGAATTGGGCAAAGCTTTCCAGTTCCCGGTATGAAGCCAGGTCAGTCCGCAAAGTACCGGCAACCTTCTTCATGGCAGGAATCTGCGCCGCCCCACCGACACGGGAAACAGAAGCCCCGGCGTCAATGGCTGGACGGGTACCTGAGAAGAACAGGTCGCTTTGCAGGAAGATCTGCCCGTCAGTGATAGAAATAACGTTGGTTGGAATGTAGGCAGAAATGTCGCCGGCTTCAGTTTGAATAAACGGCAAAGCAGTCAGCGAACCGCCGCCCAAGTCCTTGCTCAGCTTGGCGCTGCGTTCCAGCAAACGTGAGTGCAGGTAGAAGACGTCACCTGGGTAAGCTTCACGACCAGGCG
>NZ_BOCG01000381.1:4864-10892 GCF_016587775.1 Lactobacillus nasalidis
GGAAAGTTCACGGTAGGCAACGGCTTGCTTGGACAAGTCGTCGAATACGACCAGAACGTCCTTGCCGGCGTACATGAATTCTTCACCCATCGCGGTCCCGGAGTAAGGCGCAATGTACAGCATTGGCGCTGGTTCTGAAGGACCCGCTTCAACAACGATGGTGTAGTCCATCGCCCCTAACTTCTTCAAGGTTTCAACTTGTGATCTAACAGTTGATTCCTTTTGACCAATTGAAACGTAAATACAAATTACGTTTTGCCCTTTTTGGTTCAAAATGGTATCGATCGCCAAACTGGTCTTACCAGTCTTACGGTCACCAATGATCAGCTCACGCTGACCACGGCCGATTGGTACCAGCGCATCAATGGCCTTGATACCGGTTTGCAGCGGCTGGTTGACTGACTGGCGCTGCATAACGCCTGGCGCCTTGGACTCGATTGGCCGAGTCTTGTCAGTCTTGATTTCACCTAAACCGTCAACCGGCTGGCCCAGTGGATTAACAACTCGTCCAATCAAAGCATCCCCAACTGGAACTTCCATAATCCGGCCAGTTCTCTTGACGCGGTCGCCTTCGCGGATGTCGTCGAACTTGCCAAGAATGATGATACCAACATCATTGCTTTCCAAGTTTTGAGCGATCCCGTAGGAACCATTGTCGAACTGCAAAAGCTCACTGGACAAGACGTTGTTCAAGCCGTGAGCGCGGGCGATACCATCGCCGACGTAAGTTACGACACCGACTTCGTCGATATCCAGCTTATCGTCGTAGTGTTCAAGTTGTTGCTTGATTAAAGAGCTGATTTCTTCCGCTTTAATGCTCAATGGTTTCACCTCTTTATAATACTTACTTTGTTAACACGGCGCGGATTTTTTCCAATCGATGCTTTACTGAGCCATCGATCACGCGGCCTTCAACCTCAAGGACCACGCCGCCGATAATTTCTGGATCAACTTCATTTTCAAGATGAAGTGCCTGCAAGCCATACTTTGCAGCATAGCTGTCTGCAAGACGCTGCAGCTGGTCTTTGTCCAGCTTGACGGCAGTCTTGGCAACACCCGTTCCGATGCGGTTGGCAGCATTGTACAAGCGAATGTAGCAATCAATGATGTCAACCAGGTTGCCGAAGCGGTCATAGCTGAGCAGGAAGTTCAAAACTTCCTGAAGCTCCGCTGAAAATCCCTGTTCCACAGCAGTCAAAAGCGCCCGCTTTTGCTTGCTGTCCAAAACAGGATTGCTCAGAACTTCCACAAAACGTGGCTCCGCCAAAACTGCCTTTCTCAATTCGGTCAGTTCACTGAACATCTCCTCTGTTTTGCCGTTGTCTTTGGCAAAATCAAAGATAGCTGTTCCGTAGCGTCTTGCTGTTTCTTCTCTACTTAAGGCCATTAATCATTCAACCCCTTAATGAACTGATCAACTAAATCCTTTTGATCAGCAGCAGACAAGTTCTTAGCAATTACCTTTTCCGCAATCGTCACCGACAGATCGGCAACTTCGTCGCGGGCCGCGTTCAAAGCATCGGTCTTGGCTTGTGCAGCGTCGGCCTTGGCCTTTTCGCGGATCGCAGAAGCCTCATCATTGGCTTCACTGACGATTTGCTTGCCGGTCTTTTGCGCATTGCTTTTGGCATCGGAGAGAATCTGGGTTGCTTCTTGTCTTGAATTCTTCAAGGCCGCTTCGCGTTCGTTGGCCAAAGTTTCAGCCTTCTTGCGGTCGCTGGCAGCTTGATCCAAGTCATCAATGACTTTCTGACGGCGCTTTTCCATCATGTCCTTTACCGGGCCCCAAGCATAGTGCTTGACGGCCACCAAAAGGATTCCGAATACAATTAAATACCAAAGGGTATTAATGATTGAGATCTCAGCGCCGGCGAATACTGGTTGAAATTCCATCGACAATCCTTCTCTCTCAATTTAGTAACTAATGTAAATTAATTTCCGAATAAAATTACAGGAACAAAATCAAGAAAGCGATAACGATAGCCAGGATTGGAACGGCTTCGATCAAACCAACACCGATAAACATGGTTGATCTCAAGTTACCAGCACTTTCTGGTTGGCGAGCGATGCTTTCGATCGTCTTTGAGATAACCTTACCGTTCCCCCATGAAGCAGCCAAAGCAGCGATACCAGCAACGATAGCAGCTGATAAATCCTTTAAACCTGTAGTCATAATAAAACCTCCGAAAAATTATTCTTGCGTAACCTTCTTGCCAATATAAACCATGGACAGAGTTACAAAAACATACGCCTGGATAGAGCCAATGAAGACAGAGAAACCTTGCCAGATCATTGCGAGCGGAGCAGCCAGGATTCTGGTTACGATCCCCATGCTTGGCCCCAGCTGACTCCCGATCAGGGTCAGCAGGACTTCACCCGCAAAGATATTACCGTAGAGACGCAGCGACAACGTCAAGAAGTTGGTAAATTCTTCAATGACGTTAATCGGCAAAAGGAAACCTACAGGACGTGCATAGTTCTGCAGGTAGCCCTTCGTGCCAAATTTCTGGATCCCGAAGGTAAATGACAGAAGCAAGGTCATCATCGCGAACGACATTGTCGTCACTGGATCAGCAGTTGGTGATTTGATGACCATATAGTCACCGACTTTCACTTCCAAGAACAACCCTAGTTGATTCATGCAGAAGATGAAAAGGAACAAAACAAAGGCGTAAAGAGACAGATGTTTTTGCGCAGCCGGGTCTTCGACGTTGTCCTTGACAATCCCATCGGTAAAATCAATCAGATATTCCAGGACATTTTGTTTCTTGTTCGGTTTCATTTCAACTTTACGTGAAAGAGCGTAACAAATGGCAAAAACCACAATTGCCATCAAGGTTGAGCCGATAATGCCGACTACGTCGACACTTAGGCCAGTACCATTAATATTGAAGACAAGTGATTTCTCCAATTCTTCGTGACCTCCCTTCTTGTGTTGAATTCTTCGAACACGTCATTTATTGTACACCAATAAAAAGGAATTGGAACTTTTGCGATCGCTTTTATTGTCGATTTTTAATTATTTAGTCCCAAAAATCCGGTCACCAGCATCCCCCAAGCCTGGGAAGATGTAGCCGTTTGGCAGGAGCTTGTCATCCAGAGCTGCCGCATAAATGTCAACATCCGGATTTTCAGCTTGAACAGCCTTGACGCCTTCTGGAGCTGCTACCAAAACAGCCAGCTTGATGTCGGTCACGCCGCGCTTCTTCAGCGCTTCAATGGCCAGATTGGCTGAACCGCCAGTAGCCAGCATCGGGTCAACAACCAGGCATTCGCGTTCAGTAACGTCCTTCGGGACCTTGAAGAAGTATTCAACCGGCTTCAAAGTCTCTTCATCGCGGTACATCCCAACGACACCGACCTTGGCTGACGGAATCATTTCCAAGACCCCGTTGACCATCCCCATCCCGGCACGCAGAATAGGAACGATCGTCAGCTTCTTGCCGGCCAGTTCCTTTTGAACCGTCTTGCCCATCGGAGTTTCGATTTCAACGTCCTGCAAAGGCAGGTCGCGGGTGATTTCGTAGGTCATCAGACCGGCGATTTCACCAACGATTCTCCGGAATTCATTTGATCCAGTTTCCTTGCGGCGAATAATCGTCAGCTTGTGCTGAATCAACGGATGGTTTAACACAGTGAACTTTCCCATATAGTTCCTCCATTCAAAAATACCATGTCAGCTATATTATAAATAAAAAAAGAAATGGTTTAAAGCCATTTCTTTTCCAAAAGCATTAAATGTCAGTCTTTAAATATGGTGCCCGCCTGCAGCCTTGTTCAACCGGTTCATGTAAGCCAGGCTGGCTTCGCCTTGATCAAAGGCTTCGACATAAATAGTTTTAATTTCCGGCCGGTCATCAAAATAGCGCAGGCCGGCAAACAGGTTATGGTCAGCTTCGGCAAGATTTTTGCCTAAGCTGAATTTATTTTGCTCCGGCAGATCCAGCTGCTCCAGCAGGTCGCTGGTTGCCATCAAACCGCAGGAAGCATCCAGCTTGAGCTTGGCGAAAGTTTCCGGCCGGTCAACCACGTAGACCTGGGCGCTTGGCGCGTAGTGGCGGTATTTCATCCCCGGCGCCTTGGGAACTTCCTTGTCGCCCACCTTTCCCCGGTTGATCAGGACTTCTTCGCCCAAGACCTGGCTGATTTCCTCAGGAGTGATCTTGCCGGGCCGCAGGACGACAGCTGGAGTGACTGACAGGTCGACGATGGTCGACTCCAAGCCGACAGCAGTCTCGCCGCCGTCCACGATGCCGGCAATCTTGCCCTTCAAGTCGTGGTAGACGTGCTGGGCCGTGGTCGGGCTCGGCTTGGTCGAGGTGTTGGCTGACGGGCCGACGATCGGGTAGCCCAGTTTGGCAATCAGGTCGTGGGTCAACTGGTCATCCGGGCAGCGGAAAGCCACCGTCTTCAAGCCGCCCGTCACTGAGGTTGGCAGGGCCCCCTCTTTGGCCAGCAGCAAAATGGTCAAAGGACCAGGCCAAAAGTGCTTGATCAGCTTCTCGGCCCGCTCTGGCACTTCTTTGGCGTAAGGCCGCATCATTTCTTCGTCAGCCACCGTCACGATCAAGGGGTTGTCGCTGGGCCGCCCCTTGGCCGCGTAAACCTTCTTGACTGAGTCATCCCGCGTGGCCAGGGCCCCCAGGCCGTAGACCGTTTCCGTCGGAAAGGCGACCAGTTCCCCCTGGCTGAGCAGCCGGGCTGCCTCGTCCAATTGCTCCCGTTTAAAAATCTTGGTTTCCATTATTTCTGCCACTCCCCAAACAGCATCCGCGGCTTGCCGGCCATGTCGCGGCGAAATTCCATCTTGAAATCAGGCAGTTCTTCAGCGAACAGGGCCTTCAGCTCGTCTTCCTCGCTGAAGCCGAATTCCATGAAGAACCGGCCGCCCGGATTCAGATGGTCTCTGACTTCCTTGGCAAACTTCCGGTAAAAGGCCAGGCCGTCCTCGCCCCCGAAAAGAGCCTCTTCCGGTTCGTTGGCCAGGACGTTTTGGTCCATCAAGTTTTTCTCGCCCGGCTTGATGTAAGGCGGGTTGGAAATGATCAGGTCAAACTTGCCCAGGCCCAGCAGCACGTTGGCCTTGCGGGTCGTCACGTTCAGCTGGTAGTCCAGGAAGTTCTCCTCACTGATTCTCAGCGGCGCGTCCTTGACGTCACTGGCGTACAGGTGCAGGTCGCTGATGCCCTTGCTGGCAGCTTCCTTGGCCAGGGCCACCGTGATGTTTCCTGAACCTGTGCCCAGGTCCAGCACGGTGGAGCCGCTTTTCAGATATTCCAGGGCCCATTCAACCAGTTCCTCGGTCTCAAAGCGGGGAATCAAGACTCCGCGCGCCACCTTCAGCCGGTAGCCCAAAAACCAGGCATAGCCCAGAATGTATTGCGGGGAAACGCCCTTGGCCAGCTTCTTGACGTCCTTTCTGACCTGCTTGACCTCGTCGTCAGTCAGCTCCCGGTCCTGCTTGAGCTGATACTCGCTCGGGGTCATCCCCAACCGCTCGGCCAGCAGGAAGTCGATTTCCTCTGGCCGCGCTTCTTCGGCCAGTTCGCTGGCCTCAATCCGCATTTCTTTTAAAGTTTTAGGCATTTTCTGCCAGCTCCTCCAATTGCTTGGTTTGGTAGTAAACCGTCAAAGCATCGATAATTTCATCCAGCTCGCCGTTCATGATCCGGTCCAGCTTGTTCAAAGTCAAGCCGATCCGGTGGTCAGTCACCCGGTTTTGCGGATAGTTGTAGGTTCTGATTCTTTCTGACCGGTCACCGGTACCAACGGCGTTCTTGCGCTTGGCATCGTATTTGTCCCGGTTCTGGCTTTCGTAGTAGTCGTAAACCCGCGACTTCAGGATTTCCATGGCCTTGGCCCGGTTCTGCTGCTGAGACCGCTGGTCCTGCATGGCCACGACGATCCCCGTCGGCAGGTGAGTCATTCTGACGGCACTGGAAGTCTTGTTGATGTGCTGGCCGCCAGCACCAGATGACCGGTAGACGTCTACGCGGATGTCCTTCGGGTCCAGGTCGATGTCGACTTG
>NZ_BOCG01000382.1 GCF_016587775.1 Lactobacillus nasalidis
CGCAGCTTCTTGCTGAAGACGGGCGCCAGTCTTTCCAGCAAGCGGACCGGATCGATCCGGTCGTGCTCATAGACGTTGCCCAGCAGCAGGTAGGCCTGGGATTCGCCAAGGTCGTTTCTGACCGGTACCAAAAGCAGCTGGTCGATCTCGTGCTTGTCGAAAAATTCTGCCTGCTTGCTGAAATCAGTCCGCTCTTGGGCAAATTTGCTGATATCGGCAATCTGCAGGTAGCTTTGCGACTGCAGCAACTCGCTGAGCGGCTGCAAGAAGTGGTTGCTGATGTTTTCCAGATGCTCTTCCAGCGGCCGGGCGTTGGCAGCTGTCCATTCATAGTTGATCGAAAAGCTTTCGTTGCCAATTTCCAAAAGCACGGCATGCGTGGCCCGGGTGACGTCGCCGATTTCCCGCAGGCCGTTTTGCATGGAGCTGAAGTACTTGCGGTCATCCATCAGAATCCGGTTGACCTCAAAGAATTCAGCGTCCGTGGCCGCGATGCGCTTGATCTCGGATTCTTCCTGATCATCAAGGGCAAAGACCGTCACCACGCAGTTAGGCACCGTGGAAGCCTTGGAATAGTAGCTGACCCAGCTGCGCAAGGCGCGGTTGTAGCACTGGCCGCTGACCAGGTGGCCTTTCAAAGCATCCAGGCTGGTTTCCAGCCACTCTTCCTCGCTTCTTACAAAGTCGTGGTAGCACTGGCCAAAGAGCTGGTCGCGGCCGACGCCGAGCAGCTCGCAATAGCGTTCGTTGGCAAAGACGTTGACCGTGTCGACGACCCGGTCGCCGT
>NZ_BOCG01000383.1 GCF_016587775.1 Lactobacillus nasalidis
TCGTAGCTGTCACCAGTCTTGTACTCAGTCCCCTTCGTTACGCTCGGTGACAGTTCATTGCCGTCTTCATCGACAAACTTTTCAGTCAGACCATACTTGTTCTGAGTGTAAACAACAGGAGTGTCCTTAGTTGGATCTTCCGGAGTTACGTTCGGAACATCAGTTGAGTAGCCTGGTACGGTCGGAGTTGGCTCGTTTGGAGTCACCTTGGTTGGGTC
>NZ_BOCG01000384.1 GCF_016587775.1 Lactobacillus nasalidis
GACTTCCAGATCCGCCACGACTTCACTTTTATTTGGGAGAAGAGCAGCCTTTATGCTGACCGGCACCGGCAGGTCTGCGAGGAGCTGAAAGCGGCCAGATAAAAAAGACTTTTGCCTTTTTGGGGCAAAAGTCTTTTTTGTGTCTGCTACTTGCTTAATTCGTAAATGGCTTCAGCGTAGATGGCCAGGCTTTTTTCCAGTTCATCCAGGCTGACGGATTCGTCGATGGCGTGGGCGGTGTCCAGGCTGCCAGGAAAGGCGGGGCCGTAGCCGACCCCGTTTTTAAAGAAGCGGCCGTAGTTGGCCCCGGCGGAAATAATGGTCTCGCCGGCTTGCCCGGTCTGCTTCTCGTAGACGGAAAGGAGGGTCTTGACGAAGGGGTCGCTGCTGGAAACGAAGTGCGGCTTTTCGAAGTCTTCATAAGGCTGGAAAGTCGTCTGGCAGAAGGCGCCGAACTTGGCGTTCAGCTGCTGGGACATTTTTTCCGGTCTGGTCCCCCGGCTGTAGCGGATGTCGCTCTTGATGAAGGCTTCCTGGCCCTTTTGGTAGCGGAAGACCGCCGGGCAGTTGATGGACTTGCCCATCTCCGGGTCGGTGTTGGCGATGCCGATCTTTTCCCCGTAGTAGTCTTCCAGTTCAAGTTGGCCGGCGAAGTCCAGGAAATTTTTTGCCCGGCCGGCAAAAGGAAAGTTTCTGAGGAAACTGGCCAGAAGACAGGCGCCGTTTTTCCCTTCCCAAGGAACAGAAGCGTGGGCGCTGACGCCTTCCAAGGTCAAAAGCAGGCCTTCGGCAGTGGCTTCTGCCTGCCCGCTTAGGCCGCTTTGGGCCAAAAAGTCCGGGTAGGCCGCGGCAATTTCGCTGCTCCCTTCTCCGGAAACGGCCGCGGTCGCGGCTGCCGGGATCATGTTGGTGGCCTGGCCGGCAGAGAAGGAGTCAAGGCTTAGGCTGCCGGCTTCTTCACCGGTAAAGGCTGTCTTTAAAACGGCCAGCCCGTCTTGGCCGGTTACGATTGGAAAAGAGGAGTCGGGGGAGAAGACCCAGTCGGGAGCGGGCCGCTTTTTAAGGTAATACTTCACCCCCACCCAGTCAGTTTCCTCGTCAGTGCCGATGATCAAGGTGATCTTCTTTTTCGGCTGAAAGCCCGCTTCTTTTAAAGCCAGAAGGGCGTAGTAGGCTGCCAGGGCTGGTCCCTTGTTGTCGCTGGCTCCCCGGCCATAGACCCGGCCGCCCTTGACCCAAGGGGTAAAAGGGTCCTGGCTCCAGCCTTCATCCGGGGGCACCACGTCGACGTGAACGGCCACGCCCAGTTCCTGGTCGCCTTCGCCAAAGGTGGCGACGCCGGCATAGTTGTCGATGTTTTCAGTTTGAAAGCCGTCTCTGGCGGCAAT
>NZ_BOCG01000385.1 GCF_016587775.1 Lactobacillus nasalidis
GAACCTGCGAAGGCAAGCGGATCTCTTAAAGCTGTTCTCAGTTCGGACTGCAGGCTGCAACTCGCCTGCACGAAGCTGGAATCGCTAGTAATCGCGGATCAGCACGCCGCGGTGAATACGTTCCCGGGCCTTGTACACACCGCCCGTCACACCATGGAAGTCTGCAATGCCCAAAGTCGGTGGGATAACCATTTAGGAGTCAGCCGCCTAAGGCAGGGCAGATGACTGGGGTGAAGTCGTAACAAGGTAGCCGTAGGAGAACCTGCGGCTGGATCACCTCCTTTCTAAGGAAAGACACACAGTCGGAGAGTGGCAACACTAAGAGAAGATTGTGAGTTACGGAAGCACACTGCAAA
>NZ_BOCG01000386.1 GCF_016587775.1 Lactobacillus nasalidis
CTTCATCATGGCTGCCAGAACCAGGAGCCGGCCGCCCCTTTCCCGAGCCAGGCGGCGGGCATAAGGCAGCAGCTGCTGGCCGGCCTGCACATTGTGGGCCCCGTCCAGCAAAAAGCTTTTGCCGCCTTTGACCAGCAGCTGGTAGCGGCCCGGCACCGTGGTCTGAACCAGGGCTGCTTCTGCCTGCTGACGGCTTAAAGCCAGCGGCAGGGAGGAAAAAGCCGCCAGTGCCATGGCCGCGTCCTTGGCTTCCGCCAAAGGCCAGGCCGGCAGCCGGTATTCCTTGCTGCCAAGCAAAAGCTGGCAGCCGTCTGCCTGGAC
>NZ_BOCG01000387.1 GCF_016587775.1 Lactobacillus nasalidis
GGTCATCGGTTCGATCCCGTTTGCCTCCATTGGCCGCGAGGCCAAGTTTGTACGTTGAAAACTGAATATCTTAATTCCAAGAAAAAACCGAGAATCATTGAGATCAATGAACGATTGCAAAGCGACCGAGAGAGTTCGAAAGAACAAAACTTGTTAGGTCAAGTGAAGAAGGGCGCACGGTGAATGCCTTGGCACTGGAAGCCGATGAAGGACGCGACTAACCGCGAAAGTCTTCGGGGAGCCGTAAGTAGGCTTTGATCCGGAGGTCTCCGAATGGGGGAACCCAGCATGTGCAGA
>NZ_BOCG01000388.1 GCF_016587775.1 Lactobacillus nasalidis
GCAGCTCGCGTCTGCCCTGGCCGGGCTGACAGCGGCCAGCCAGCCGCTCACGCCGGACTGGCTGCAATCTTATGCCGCGAGCTGGCAGCCGCCGGCCAAGTCCGTGTTACACGTGAAACAGGAAAAAATCGTTCCCAACCAGATGCAGCAGGCCGCCCTGGAAAATCTCCAATCCTTGGTCAAGAGCGGCGCCCGCCGGGCCTTGGTGGTCTCCGCCACCGGGACGGGCAAGACCTACCTGGCGGCCTTTGCCGTCAAAAGCTTCCGCCCCCGGCGCTTTTTGTACCTGGTCCACCGGGAAGAAATTGCCCGCAAGGCCATGGAAGCCTTCCGGAAAGTCATCGGCGGCGATCCCGGCGACTTCGCCCTTTTGACCGGAAGCAGCCACCAGCAGGCCCGCTATACCTTCGCGACCGTTCAGACCGTTTCCCAGGATCGCTTTCTGGCCAGCCGGCCGGCTGACAGCTACTACTACATTTTGATCGACGAGGCCCACCGGTCAGCCGCGCCGACCTACCAGAAAATCCTCCGTCATTTCACGCCCGCCTTCTGCCTGGGCCTGACGGCCACGCCGGAGCGGATGGACCAGCAGGACGTTTTCGCCCTGTTTGACTACAATCTGGCCTACGAGATCCGCCTGGCCGATGCTCTGGAAAACGACATGCTCACGCCCTTCCACTACATCGGCATCCGCGACTATGAAATTGCCGGCCGGACTGCTGACGACTTCAGCGACCTTCGCTGGCTGGGCTCCAAGGAGCGGGTCAGCTACCTGCTTAAGGAGCTGGACTACTACGGCTGCAGCGGCCCCCGCCCCTGCGGCCTGGTCTTCTGCAGCCGGCAGGAAGAAGCCCGGGAACTGGCCCGGGCTTTTGCTGACCAGGGCCA
>NZ_BOCG01000389.1 GCF_016587775.1 Lactobacillus nasalidis
AAAGTTGGAGTTACTTCTGATGATGCAACTTCAGTTTGATCTGGGGTTAGGCCAGCGATCGTTGGACTAGTGACAGTCTTCAAACTCTGTGAGTCAACTGGGTTCCAAGTTGTTTCCTTGGTTACCAAGTCTTGAGTACCAGTTTGGGTGAAGGACAAAGTCTCTTCTACTGATGCCGGTGCTTCGAAACCTTCTGGAACTTCGTAGACAACAGTTTGAGTTACCTTTTGGTCACGACTCACATCTGCCGTACCATGCTTCAGTACTACAGTGTAGACTTGATCCGCAGCGTCATCAGTGTCAAATACTGGTGATTCTGGGTAGTCGCTTGATACGAAGACGTAGCCAGCTTCTTCAAGCTGCTTGATCGTGTCAGCGGTGCTGTAAGCAATTGTACTCTTGGATGAACCGGTCAGATCACCTGACGTTGCGATAACGGCGTTGTTGCCATCTTCATCAACGTAGTTTACCAGGGCCTTTTGAGTATTAGCGGTGTAAACAACAGTTACCGTGGATGACTTGTCACCATCGAAAGTTGGAGTTACTTC
>NZ_BOCG01000390.1 GCF_016587775.1 Lactobacillus nasalidis
AAGACCCGGCCGCCGCTGCCGGCCAGGTCGCCGGCATCCCCTGTCACATTGGCATAGTCGACGAAAATCCCGGCTTCTTCTGGCAGCAAGCCCAGCTTTTGGCCCTTGACCGGCTGCTTTGGGTAGCCCTCAGCGGCCAGGATAACGCCCAGCACAGCCTTGTCGTCTTCAACGACCGCCGGCATCTCTTCATCATTGATGCAGGCATCGATCAATTCGGCAAAGTCGCTCTTAAGGCGCGGCAGAACCACTTCAGTTTCCGGGTCGCCCAAGCGGACGTTGTACTCGATCATCTTCGGGCCTTGGCTGGTCATCATCAGCCCCAGGTACAAAACGCCGTGGTAGTCATAGCCGCCTGCTTCCAGACCCTTGGCCGTTGGCTTGACCAGCTGGTCAACGATGGCCTGGTACTGCTCTGGGCTAAGTTGCGGAACCGGGCTGT
>NZ_BOCG01000391.1 GCF_016587775.1 Lactobacillus nasalidis
TTTTTTGAAAAAAGTTATCTGAGAAAGCTCTCCGGCATCGTCAGCCGCCTGCTCTTAGCGGGCAGCCTCTTTGGGGCAGCGGCCGTGCCGGGCGTGGCTCACGCTGAAGCAAGAAAGAGCGACGTGCGCCAGGTCATGCGGGACAACCACCTGGCCGGATCGGTCCTGATGGTGCAAAATGGCAGCGTGCAGACGGTCAATTACGGCTACGCCTGGTTTGGCCGGCGGCTGGAAAACGGGTCTGCCGCCATCACTTACCCGGCGGCTTCTTTGCAGAAGGTGGTGACCGGGGCGATGCTGGTGCAGATCATGAATGAGAAGAAGCACACCAGCCAGGACTTCAGCCAGTACACCAGAATTTCGCGCTGGTATCCGCACTTGAAGAACGCCAGCCGCGTCACGGTGGGCAATTTGCTGACTCACACGAGCGGCTACCGGGCCAGCGGGTCTGAAAGCAACCGCGGCCGGCAGCTCTCTGAGAACCAGGCCATCAGCTGGGTGACCCAGAAAATCAACGCCAGCTGGCAGTACCAGCAGGGGAGCTACCACTACAACAATGCCAATTACGTGCTGCTTGTGGGCATTATCCGCAAGCTGACCGGACACTCATATGCCTACAATTTCAACCGGCGGATCGTCCGGCCCCTGGGGCTGAAGGCCACCTCGCTGAGAAGCAGCATCCCCTGGACCCGCAGCCAGGCGGTATCTTACGCCTACCTCTGGCAGCGCAAGTACCAGCGGCCGGTTTCCCTGCCCAAGTCCGTGGCTTCACAGATCCCCGGCGCCGGCAACATGTGCACCACGCCGCTGGAATACTACAAAATGATGCTCAGCCTGCAGGACGGGGCCGTGCTGAATCAGAGCGACTACTATTATCTGACCCACCTCAAGGCCAGACGCGGCCAGTACAGCGGGGGCATGTACCTCAAGCGGGGCGGCAAGGTCAAGAGCGCCTTCGGGGCGATTTCCGCCGAGCACTATGCGACCTATGTGCAGCTGACAAGCGACAACCGCAACGGGATCATCATGTTTGTCAACGAACGCAGCCAGACTGAACAGCAGCTCAAGGGACTGGCCTTTGGTTTGCTGGAGAAGATCCAGCGGCAGACTTTCAGTCTGAATTAGGAGGGCAGAATTAATTTTTTAAAAAAATCCATAACCTTTTCGCTTTTGAACAAAATGGACGTATAATATTTTTAACGTGCCAAGCAGCGCGTTAGAAGGGAAAGAAATTGCTTAAAAAGGAAAAGAAAATCATCACGGCCGTGCTGCTCACCCTGCTTTTTGCGGCGGTATGGCCGGAGAAGACGGCACCGGACCGGGTAACGGCAGCCGACATGACCGGTTTTGTCAACCGCTTGTTTAAGAAAAAGCACCTGGCCGGCAGCGTTGCCGTGGTCAGAAACGGGCATGTGCAGGTCATCAGCTGCGGCCTGGCCCGGGTCCGGGGCAGAATCAAGAACGGCGACCGCCGGATCCTGTACCCCGTAGCCTCTTTGCAAAAAGAAGTGACTGGAGCCATGATCATCCAGCTGATGGAAGAAAAAAAGGGCAGTCCGGCTGCCTTCAGCGAGCACACGAAGATCTCGCGCTGGTATCCCAATTTGCGGGATGCCGGCAAGATTACTGTCGGCGAGCTGATGTCGCATACCTCAGGCTTTCTGCTGCCGGAAGTGGAAGTCGACCGCCATGTCAATTACTCTGAAGCCCGGGCGATCAGCTGGCTGGTCAACCGGCTGAACCAGCTCCCAAAGGACCCGGTAGGGACCTATCACTACAGCGACGTCAACTATATCCTGCTGGCCGGCATCATCAGAAAACTGACGGGCAAGTCCTATGCCTGGAACTTCCAGCAGCGGGTAGTCCGGCGCTTGGGCCTGAAGTCGACCTGCCTGGGTCGGCCGGGCAAGGGCAGGCTCCTGGCTGAATCTTATTGCCGCAAGCGGGGCAGGGACTACCAGCGGCCGGTTTCCTTGACGCGGTCGCGCCTGTCGCAGCTGGTCGGCGCCGGAAACATGCTGACGACCGCGGGCGACTTTTACACGCTGCAGGCAGCCCTGGGGACCGGGGAATTTTTGTCACCGAGCGCCTTTTACAAGCAGACGCACCTGAAGAGCAAGGTCAACCGCTACAGCGGCGGGCTTTACCTGAAGAAAGGCGGAGCGGTCAAGCTGGCTTATGGAGCCATCAATGGCGCGCACTACGCGGCCTACTTCCAGCTGACCGCGGACAACAAGAACGGCATCGTCATGTTGCTAAACGAGCGCAGCGGCGGCGAGAACTCAGTGAAGTCCGCCGGCTACAAGATTCTGCAGGAAATCATGTTCGATACTTTTTCTAAAAGCTAGCAAGAGAAATTTTAAAAGGACCAACTCAAAAAAGAGTCGGTCCTTTTTTGCGCCCTTGTTAGAGGGAAAAGCTGTCTTGCAGGGTCTGCACCCGGGTTAAGGCGTCCGCGATCCGGCCTTCAGGCAGATCGCCTCTCTCAACGGCGGCTTCCAGATCAGGCAGCTTGGCCAGCTGTCCGCCCAACAGCAGGTCAGCCCCGGCGGCCAGAGCCAGAACTTCTGGGCAGGTCTGCTTTTCAGCCGCGTAATCCAGCGGCG
>NZ_BOCG01000392.1 GCF_016587775.1 Lactobacillus nasalidis
AGAAGAAGTACCGTCTAAATTAATTCAGACAAGAGTCTATGAACTACATCCAAACAAGACTATGAGAAGAGTTTTGGATGAAGCTTGTGACTATCGCCGCTATTGCTGGAATCAAGGCCTTGCCTTGTGGAACGAAATGTACAAGGCAAGACAAGCGCTTAAATCTTCTTTGGCTTCCGACCCGAAAAAGCTGACTGAAGAACAGAAAGT
>NZ_BOCG01000393.1 GCF_016587775.1 Lactobacillus nasalidis
GATGCCGCCGGCTTCCTTGGCCACGTCAGTCCCGCTGCCCATGGCGATGCCGACATCGGCACTGGAGAGGGCAGGAGCGTCGTTGATGCCGTCGCCGACGAAGGCAACCGGGCCGGCTTCCTTCAATTTGGCCAGCTCGCTGGCCTTCTGCTGCGGCAAAAGCTCAGCCAGAACCTGGTCCACGCCCAGCTGCCGGCCGATCTTTTCGGCCAGCTGCCGGTTGTCCCC
>NZ_BOCG01000394.1 GCF_016587775.1 Lactobacillus nasalidis
CTTTACGGAAACAAGAAACATGGTACTAAACACAATGAGTACGTCTGCTATAACGAAAAATGCCCGAACTATGGCATAGTCGTAGATCGGGACAAGAATGCGATGCTTAGCCTTCTAGCGCTGGTTGAGCATCCAGAATTAAATCATGCGCTATAAATTTTAAAGAAAGGAGAGTTAATGGCTAAGGCCTTGGCCTTAGTCATGCGGGTTGGCTGTATCCGAGGATTGGCGAGAGCCTTTCCAAGAAGTTGCAAGAGTGGTGCTTCGGTACCTGCGCTGGTCAATGCGGTTACCCCCTTGTTGGGATATCGGAATACCGGTGATGACGGCAATAAGAAAAATGTCTGTATCCATGTCTTTGGACATACGTAGTCAAAAATTACTATTTGGCTACATTGCACACATTTTTTGCAGCAGATACTATTAAGGTTTCAGATACTGTGACAGGCCTCGAATACGATCAAGAAGCTGATGCAACTAAACTTTTCTTTAATAATGATGCTGATGTTTACTTGGAATATTGTGGGGACCTCACCTCTGCAATCAAGCCAGGTGACCATTTCACCAAAGAAATGCCTGTTGTTCAGTTAGGAAATAGCAGTATGTTTAGATTACCTACGTACTTCAAATATGTAGTAGATAATCCTGGATCATATCCATCATACTACTAACAACTAAATCACAAATACAAGAAAAGGCTTCCGCTTACCGCGGAAGCCTTTTGCTTATCTTCTTTTCTATCTTACCCGGTCAGGCCTTCAAAAGTATAAACGAAGGCATCGCGCTGGCTCTTTTGGTCGTGGGCCAGGTAGCGGACCTCCAGCAGGTACTGCTGGCCTTGGTGGTCAAAGACGCGGCTGACCGGATCCTTTTCCCGCCGGCTCTCACCCATCAAGGTCAAAAGCGTCTGTTTAAACACGGACTCCCGGCCGAGCTGCTCAATCACGTCTTCTTCCGGGCAGCCGTAGCCCGCCAGGGCCCGCCGGCAGCTCTCGTTCATGAAGCTGACGTGCACCCGCTGGTCGCTTCCGCGCTCCAGGATGCAGATCGGTAGCTTGATGCCGATATCCTCCTGGCCGGTCTGCTCAATCATCGGGTCAAAGAGAACGTTGACCTGGCTGATCGTATCATAGTAGCGGTTGCTGTCCGGGTCTTCCAGCTGACCTGCCTCCAGTCTCGCCAAAAATTCCGCCTCTGGAATCGGCTCAGAGAACAAGTAGCCCTGCTGGCGCTCGCAGCCGATTTCCCTGAGGAAGTCCGACTGCTCCTTGGTCTCCACCCCTTCACAGAGGGTGTGCATCCCCAGCTTTTTGGCCATGTCGACCACGATGGCCAGCAGGGTCTTGACCTTGGAGCGCTCGCTGAAGCCGCGCAGGAAGACCATGTCGATCTTCAAGAGGTCAAAATTGTACTCGTCCAGGTTGTTGAAGTTGGAGTAGCCGCTGCCAAAGTCGTCCATCCAGACCTCATAGCCGCTCTTATGGAAGTTGTCGATGGCCCGCTTCAACTCCTGAGGGTTGCTGGTCACCGTCGACTCCAGGATTTCTATCTTCAGCAGCTTGGCCGGCAGACCGTAATGCAGGCGGATTTTTTCAATCTCGGAAAAAATGTCGCAGACCTGGAAGTCAACCCGGGAGAGGTTGACCGAGATCGGGACCAAAGGCCGCTTCTCGCCTCTTCTTCTGGCCAGCATGGCGCAAACCTGGCGGATGATGGACAAGTCCAGCTTGTGAACCAGGTGGGCCTCTTCTAAGACCTCACTGAAAAAGCCCGGGCCCAGCACCCCGTACTTAGGGTCGACCCAGCGGGCCAGGGCTTCCGCCCCGCAAATCCGCCCGGTCAGGCTGCGGCTTTCCAGCTGGAAATACGGCCGGATCCAGCCCTTGTCCAGGGCCGTCTGGAAGTTCTCCAAGACGTAGCCCCGCCGGTCAAAGTCGGCCCGCACTTCCCGGTTGTAGAGCTGGTAGACCACGGCCCGGTTGTTCTTCATGTAGCGCAGGGCCCGCTTGGCCTTGTCGACCGCGGTCATCAAGCCCTCCTTGCTGTCCAGGTAGCGGTAGACGCCGGCCCGGATGCTGGCATCTTCGGTCCGGTTGAGT
>NZ_BOCG01000395.1 GCF_016587775.1 Lactobacillus nasalidis
GGTCACGAAACCGACACGACCCTGTGCGACCTGGCAGCCGACTGCCGGGCCGCTACGCCGACGGCTGCCGCGGAAATGGCCACGCCGGATCTGACCCAGACCGTGGCTGAAATCGGCCAGCTGCAGACGCGGCTTTTGACAGGCATCCGCGTTGCCATTCAGACCCGGGCCCAGGCTCTGGCCCAGGTGGCAAATTCATTTATCATGAAAGAACCCCAGCGTCTTTATGAGCAGAAGGCCCAGCAGGTTGACCAGCTGACCCAGCAGCTTAGCCGGGTGATGGAGGTCACCGTCAGAGACCAGCGGCAAAAGCTCAGTCTGCTGGCCCAGCGTCTGCAGCACCAGGCACCCGACCGCAAGATCAAGCAGCTGCAGCAGGAAAACAGCTTCCTGGCCAAGAGCCTGCAGGCCCAGATGCAGCGGCAGCTGGAACAAAAGCAGGCAGCCTGCGGCCGGCTGGTGCAGCAG
>NZ_BOCG01000396.1 GCF_016587775.1 Lactobacillus nasalidis
GTCTTGTACTCAGTCCCCTTCGTTACGCTCGGTGACAGTTCATTGCCGTCTTCATCGACAAACTTTTCAGTCAGACCATACTTGTTCTGAGTGTAAACAACAGGAGTGTCCTTAGTTGGATCTTCCGGAGTTACGTTCGGAACATCAGTTGAGTAGCCTGGTACGGTCGGAGTTGGCTCGTTTGGAGTCACCTTGGTTGGGTCATCTGGGTCATTCTCGTAAGTCGGCGTATCTGCACCTGGAATTGGCGTGTTGTTTTCATCTACAGGGATGATCTTACCGACCTTCTTGTAAGTGAAGACAGCAGTCTTGTCACTTTCATCGAAAGTACCAGTGGTATCAGTCGTATTAACCA
>NZ_BOCG01000397.1 GCF_016587775.1 Lactobacillus nasalidis
GGCATCTGCAAAATCGTAAGATGAAGTATAGGTGCTGACACCTGCCCGGTGCTGGAAGGTTAAGAGGAGAGCTTAGCTGCAAAGCGAAGGTTTGAATTGAAGCCCCAGTAAACGGCGGCCGTAACTATAACGGTCCTAAGGTAGCGAAATTCCTTGTCGGGTAAGTTCCGACCTGCACGAAAGGTGTAATGATTTGGGCACTGCCTCAACGAGAGACTCGGTGAAATTATAATACCCGTGAAGATGCGGGTTACCCGCGACAGGACGGAAAGACCCCATGGAGCTTTACTGCAGTTTAATATTGGGTATCTGTCAAGCATGTACAGGATAGGTAGGAG